>NZ_JAPDHR010000052.1:0-161427 GCF_030063005.1 Dehalobacter sp. | reverse complement strand
ATATTATAACACATTACCACAAATTGCTCAATACTAAATAGCAATAATTTGACGATTTTCTAACAAAAAAAGCCCTGTTTTCAAGGCTTTCAAAGATTTTAATATTTATGCAAGTGTCAAAGACCCGTCTATCCCAACATGAAGGTTATTCTTTTCTTTGTCAGTAATTCTGTGATGATGCGAATCCAGATTACATTCCCCCTCAAACAAATTCAGCAGAATTATTTTTCCATCTGAGGGGGTTATTATTCATTGTCTACCTTACCGTCTGAAGTTATTAGAAAAATAATATAAATTTTTCTACCCACATTCTGTCCTTCGTGTTAATATAGTCTTATGAAATCACAATGGAATATTATTACCCAGAACAGATGGAGCTCTCAAAATAGAACCGCTGGAATATAAATGATGAGAATCCATAGATTTATGAAAAAATGACTTTTCGATTCCGTGAAAAAGCTAAATCATCAAGGAAGTTCCTTTTGAATTGGATTAAGGGGGATGGGTCATGGGTAAACAAATCTATCGGTCTCAAAACAAAGTGATTGCAGGGGTCTGCTCTGGAATTGCGGAATATTTTGAAATAGATCCTACGATTGTACGGATTATCTGGCTGCTCGCATTTTTTGCTGGGATTGGAATTCTTGCCTATCTCGTCTGCTGGGTAGTGATTCCTCAAAAACCTTTTGGCTCATTTGGCAGTTCTCAGAACTATGCCGACTCGGCAGATATCCCAAACAATGATCATAATCAGGCCATCAATAAGGACAAAAGCCTTAAAGTATTTGGCATTGCGCTGATCATTGTTGGTGCTGTATTTTTGTCAGACAGACTCTTCGACTGGTTCGACATTGACATCCTGCTACCCATAGGTTTGATTGCCGTTGGCGTTTACGTATTGTTTGCGAGGAGAGATCATCAATGAAAAAAAATATTACCCTGGGTGCGGTGATCATTCTGGTCGGTGTAATCTGGCTGCTTAGTAATCTTGACGTTTTTTCGTTTTCGATCATCGGGACTTTTTTCCTATCACTCAGGAAGCTCTGGCCTCTGCTATTGATTGGTGCCGGTGTCAGTTTATTGATTAACAAGAACTCCATGATGAAAACAATTGTTTGGATCATCATCGTCATCTGCATCATGTTTTATGGTATTTATGGAATGAATAACGGCACGTTGAATTACCCGGAATTTAAGTTGCAGGAACATCTTTACTGATTGCATTGACCTTAAGTTGTATTTTTGCAAGGTCTTATGTCTCTTTAGATGATACAATCCGTATCAGAAAGATAAATATTTTGTCTATTTTAATAATTTTGATCTGGCTATGACTTTTCGTGTTGGCTTATTTGCAAGTTTTTTCAGCTGTTTTATGTTTTGGCACGCTTCTTGCATTTATTAATTTGGAAAATAGATAAACTTTATATATATTTGGATGATTTTTTTCGGTATATTGCTCACTGCAATAATATATTTTTACGAAAATGTATTATCTAAATATTTATAATTTTTATCCTATTTTATATTAAGTAAGAATTTTAATTTTTTTGGACATGTGGAGGAGGAATTGCAGAATGAACACATTTGATGCTCTGGCAGCAAGAGGAGTATCCCGGCGCAGCTTTTTGAAACTGATGACTGCGACTACGGCAGCTTTGGGTCTCCCTGCTGCAGTATCTCCCAAGGTCACTCAGGCTGTTGAGACTGCCTTGGACAAACCGCCGGTCGTATGGCTTCATGGAATGGAATGCACAGGCTGTTCTGAGTCACTTTTGGCAACACTGAACCCGTCAGCGGCTGAAGTGGTCCTGGATATGCTTTCGATCCGTTATCATGAGACCATTATGGCGGCTTCCGGCTATAAGGCCGAGGAAGCTTATCAGGAGGCCCTGAAAGAAAACTTTGTGCTCGTTGTCGAAGGAGCTATTCCCTCAAAGGAAGACAGGTATTGCATGGTGGGCGGCAAACCTTTCCGGGAAACCGTCCTGGAAGCTTCCAAGAAAGCTAAAGCCATTATTGCTGTCGGCAGCTGCGCAACCGATGGCGCCGGAATTCCCGGAGCCTGTGAGGTTGACGCTGTCGGCGTCCGTGAACTGTTGAAACAAAACAACATTTCAACCCCTGTCATCAATCTTCCATGCTGTCCGGTCAAACCGGCCACCATGCTCGGAACGATTGTTTACTACCTGACCTATGGCACGGTTCCACCCTTGGATGATCAGGCCCGCCCGGTCGTTTTCTACGGTAAGCTGCTTCATGACAACTGCCCGCGCCGCGGCCAGTTTGAAGCCGGCAACTATCTGAAAGACTGGAATGACCCCACCCAAAAAGACTATTGTCTGCTCCTGAAAGGCTGCAAAGGCCCGAAGACGTATACCGACTGCGCACAGGTTTGGTACAACGACAATACCAACTTCTGTATCAACGCCGGTTCACCATGTTCCGGTTGTTCAGAGGCAGGATTCTTTAAAACCTTCAGTCCTCTTTATGACAAACAAGAAGGCTTTGAACTTCCCGGCATCGGCCAAATTAATGCCGATGCTACCGGCAAGATTATCGGAGGCGTTGCCGTAGCAGGCCTTGCCGTTCATCTTGCAGCTACGGCAGCAACCGGCCGTTTAGGCAAAAAAGACCACGGACATAAGGAGGAGTAAGGAATGTCTGCACAGAAAATTGTCATTGATCCCATTACCCGTATTGAAGGCCACTTGAAAATAGAAGTAGAGATCGAAAATGGTGTCGTCTCTAACTCCCGTGTCATAGGCACCATGTACAGGGGCCTTGAAAACTTGGTTATCGGTCGTGATCCCAGAGATGCCAGTTATGTTACGGAACGTGCCTGCGGCGTCTGCTCGACAGTACATGGTTTAGCTTCCGCGCTGGCTTTGGACGCTGCTTTTGGTGCCGAAGTCCCCTATGGCGGCCGTCTTATTCGCAATCTGATTTACGGCGCAACGCTCTTGCATGACCACCCGCTCCATTTTTATCATCTATCTGCCTTGGACTATCTGGATGTCATGGCGATTGCCCAGTACAAAGGCAATGACGCTGGTTTAAACGGCGTTAAGGACAAAATTTTGAAACTGGTTGCAGCTAACGATACAGCGCCTCTGACGCCACGTTACAATCCTGATCAATATTGTGTCAGCGATCCTGAACTCGTTACGATGGCTGTTGCGCACTACCTGAAAGCCTTGGAAATGCAAGCAAAAGCCAAGAAAATGTCTGCGATATTCGCCGGCAAACAACCACACCAATCCTCGATCGTAGTCGGCGGCGTCACGATACTGCCTACTTTGGAGCAAGTCTTCCAATACCGTTCCATGCTGATGGAGCAGATCGCCTTCGTTGAAAATGTCTACCTCCAGGATGTCCTGACCTTCGGGACCGGGCCGCTTCTGCCTTTGGCTCAGGCCGGCGTTGGCGGTAGTCATGGCAATTACATGTCTTATGGTGGCTTTGCCGGAGATGCAGAAGGAAAAGACTTGTTATTTACATCGGGTATCATTCTCGACAATAACCTGGCGACCGTTCATCCGTTCAGCATCGACAAAATCACGGAAGATATCACGCATGCCTGGTACAAGAGCGACAAAGGCAGAACTCCTTATGAGGAAGACACAGTTATTGACTTGGATAAGAAGGACGCCTATACCTATGTCAAAGCACCGCGCTATGAAGGCAAACCGATGGAAGTCGGACCGCTCGCCCGTATGCTCGTCATGCAGCCGAAAGTGCTTATGGACGTTATTACGAAATATAACATCAAACCCGGCGCTGTCGCCCGTCATGCCGCCCGGGCGGTGGAAACCATTCTTATGGCTAAGAAAATGCTCGAATGGGTCGATTCCCTCATTGCCGAAATGGGCAAGCCGAACTTTAAGATCCATGATACCGATCATTGGGAAATCCCCGCAAGCGGTCAGGGCGCAGGCTTGATTGAAGTTGCCCGCGGATCGCTTGGCCACTGGATTAAAGTTGAAGACCATAAAACAGCAAATTACCAAATGGTCGTCCCCTCGACTTGGAACTTTTCACCGACAGATGGAAACGGCGTTTTAGGCCCGGTTGACAAATCCATGATTGGGGTACCGGTACCAGATCCGGACAATCCGATCAATGTCGTCCGTGTCATCCGTTCCTACGACCCATGTCTGGCTTGTGCAATTCACCTAATCGATCCGCAAAGCAACGAAATCAAGAAATACAATATCGGCTTCTAAGGAAAGAGAGGGAACGAAAAATGGCTAAAGCATCTGATCATCCGTTTACCCAGCGAATCTCTCACTGGATAAACTTAATCACCTTTGCGGTCCTGATCTCGACCGGTTTTATCATCCATGCTCCTTTCCAGGGAGCCAATATGAATGTCGCCAGAAATCTCCACTTTATCTTCATGTACATTCTGGTGATCAATGGGATTGTACGTTTCTATGTCTCCTTTTTCGGGAAAAATAAAGATTATAAGGAGTTTTTCCTGAACAAACTAGATCTGAAGACTTTTATCCCCCAGATTAAATATTATCTGTTTATCAGTAAGGAACATCCAAAGACCAACAAATACAATGGACTGCAGAAATGTGCCTATATTGCATTACCAGTCCTGGCTGTCTTTCAGGCCATCACCGGGATCATTCTATATCTGCCGATGAAGTTCTCAGGAGCTGCTCAAGCACTTGGCAGCCTGGCTGCAGTCAGAGGGATCCACTATGTTGTGATGTGGTTGTTTATTGCGATCATCCTTGTTCATGTTTACCTTGTCTTTACTGAAGCTAAGGATGAGTTTTTTCTGATGTTCTTCGGTAAAACCGGTAAGAAAGAAAAGGGTGGCGCTAACAAAGCAAATCAATCGGTCATAAAAAGCTGATATTTACAGGCTGAAAGATTCAATTCCATCATATTGAGTATAATATTGAAAGTAAAGCTAGTATCATCGTATTACTAGCTTTACTTTACGAAACTTTTTAGGAAAGGACTTCACGTATGACTCCACCAAAAATTATGCTGATGGGCGTAGGGAACGTTTTACTAAGTGACGAAGGCTTAGGCGTTCAGTTTTTAAATGAATTTAAGCCTGAAGAACTTCCTGACAACGTCGAGCTGTTAGAAGGCGGAACAGCCGGTCTGGAACTGGTCCATCTGATCAAGGAAACCGATTTCCTGATCATTGTGGATGCAATCAATGCCCAGACAGAGCCCGGCAGTGTCTTCCGGTTCTGTCCAGAAGATATCCGGGTTTTCCCGGAGAAGTACCAAGTATCGTTTCATCAGGTGGGCATTCTGGAAGTTCTCGCACTGGCAGACATTCTGGGAAATACTCCCCAAACCCTGATCTACGGTGTTCAGCCGAAGAGTCTTGAATGGGGCATGGACCTGTCCGAGGAGATTAAGGCGGTTTTCCCGCGACTCAAGGAACAAATGTTTAAGGAATTCGGCCAAATCAATGCCGCATCCAGCTTCCTGGCTATTCCGCATGCCGAATAGGCATAAAGTGCTTCAAGCGTAACTTTAAATCTAAAAAGATACTGCTGATAGTTTTATACTATTGGCAGTATCTTTTTGTAAACTTAGGATTTTACAACAAACCTCACTATTTCAGCTTATCCAGAAAACAATGCAGTCTTCTCATACCCTCCGTTATCTGTTCCGGAGAACTTGCATAAGAAATCCGTAAATACCCCGGCGCCAGGAAGGCACTGCCGGGTACGACGGCAACCAGTTCGGAATCCAACAGCATATTGCAGAATCCGATATCATCCTTGATCTTCTGTCCTTCAAAGGACATGCCGATACAGTTCTTAATGTTTACAAAAACATAAAAGGCACCTTCAGGTTCCGGAAAGGAGATATGCGGCATTTTACGCAAAAGTCCGCAGATCAGGTCCCGTCTGTCACTAAAAGCTGCCTTCATTCTCAGCACATCTTCCCTGCTTTCCCGCATCGCCCCGACTGCGGCCCATTGGGCAATGGAGCAGGCATTGGAGGTAAGATGACTTTGAAACGAATTGATCTTGGAAGATAACTCGAGTGGGGCAATCGAATAACCGATCCGCCAGCCTGTCATCGCATAGGCTTTGCTCACCCCGTTAATGATAATTGTCCGGGAAGCCAGCTCCGGCATAAGCTGCAGCGGATTAACATGTTTGTTCTGACCGTAAACCAGCTTCTCATAAATCTCATCCCAGATCAGCCAGAGATCATGCTTCTGGGCGATCTCAGCCAGGCCTCTAACGGTCTTCTCGTCAAATAGGACCCCTGTCGGATTGGATGGGGAGTTCAGCAAAAGTGCGATGGTTCTGTCCGTAATTGCGGCTTCCACGCGGTCCAATCTTGGTATAAAACCACTATCTTCTGTTTCCACGATCATCGGTTTCCCATCTACAAGATGGATCTGTTCGATATAGCTTACCCAAGCCGGCGCAAGCAGGACAATCTCATCCCCTGGATCAACGATCGCTGCCAGCGCTTCATATATGCAAGGTTTGGCTCCCGGGCCAACGACTACCTGTCCCGGATCAAACTTCAGACCAAATTCCTTTTGGTAATAAGCACAAATTTCTTGACGAAGTTCAGGAACCCCAGGTGTTGATGTGTAATGAGTTTTCCCTTTTTCCATCGCTTCCGCCGCATACTTGAAAGCGGACGGTGGGGACACGAAATCTGGTTCCCCGGATCCAAACGAAATAACATTCTTTCCCTGGCTCTTTAATTCTTTGGCTTTGGCGTCAACAGCCAACGTAGCAGACGGCTTCATGCCCAGAATGCGCTGGGACAGCTTCATACTTTCAAATCCTTTCACCTATGGCGTTCTGTATATGTTGCAGACATCATGATTGCAGGCATTATTATTGAAACTATTTATTATCATATCGTAAATAATCAAAAATTTCATCATATTTCTGCCATTTTGGCAAGATTTTCGACACTTTTAGCTCTGATCTTTTCTTTTGGATTCATAATCTTCGATAGCTTTTTTCAGGGCCTGGGGACCCAGCACGGAACAATGAACTTTACTTGCCGGCAGGCCATCCAGCGCGTCGAAAACATCTCTGCCGCCTATGTTTAAAGCCTCCTCAATACTTTTCCCTTTCACTAAAACCGTAAACATGCTGCTTGCTGCCACCGCCGCGGCACAGCCAAACACCAGATAACTGATATCCGTCAGGATACCATCCTTTACTTTCAGATAGATCGTCAGCGAATCTCCGCAGGTCACATCTCCAAAGATTCCCTCGGCATCTGCATCAGGCATGCTGCCCACATTTTGCGGGCACATAAAATGTTCAATAACTTTATCCGAATAATCCACGTTTCTTCCTCCGGTCTAATCCCAATCTGTTTTTCCAGAATCGTTCCAACCCTTTTGACCTATTCTCTTTAATAGTCTACAACCAAAATTCTTTTTTCTCAAATCTAAACCAGTGTGGTCTAAAAAAGAGTGTTTTTGCATAAACATAGTATGGCGTGCAGCGGCACACGCAGCTGCAAATCCGTGAACAAAGTGCTTCATCCATAAAAAGGATATTTGTCAGATGTATAGAATTATCGATTAATTACGTCTAATATGTTGTTAAACACGCTAATCTGTTATCAGATGCTTCTAAATATAATATTAAACTGACAATACCATCGTATTGTGTCGAAAGGATGGTTAATTTATGGCAAAGAATTTCAGGAACTTGATGAGTTGGAAAAAGTCAATCGGCATCGCCTTAGTTCTTGTAATGGCTATCAGCATTTTCTACGGATTTGACTTTTTTCGTCTAAATGACACAACAATTTTGGCCTCGGATATCGCTATTACTGCGGTTGACTTGGATCAGCTCGGGATTGATACTACGACAACTTTTTTACTGACCAGTAAAGAAAGCCTGACTGAAAAAATGGTGAAAGCATCACTCAAGCTTCGTCCGGAATTTTCCTACACCTTGGATAAACAGAATAACGGCAAGAGCTATAAAATTATTCCCAAGGAAAAATTAGCACCGAATACGATTTATCGTTTGGCCTTTGATCCGGAAGCATCGGGAAAGGAAAACCTTAGCTGGGCCTTCCAGACCAAATCAGCCTTTCAGGTGCTTCGTTCCCTTCCTGGAGATAAAAGCACCTCTGTTCCGGTAGACACGGGAATCGAATTGACTTTCTCTTCCGACAACTATGAAATTAGCAGCCTGAAGGATTATTTCAGTATCTCACCCGAGTTGAAGGGGGCTTTCGAAAAGCACAAAAAAACGCTGGTATTTACGCCGGAAGCACTGCAACCGGCCACCGTCTATACGGTCACGCTCAAAAAAGGCTTTGTACTCCCCGGTACGACGGAAACCCTGTTCGAAGACTATCGTTTCAGCTTTGAGACCGGGACGGTTGAACAGAACAATCCTCCTTTTACGTTTGATCTGAACACAAGTCTGACCGAATTCAGTACCAGTGAGCAGCCTGCATTTTCCGTATATTTCACCAACAATACGTATTCGGGAGGCCAAATTATAGACACACCTCCGCTTCATATCAACCTTTACCGCTATCCGGATCACCAAATCTTTCAAGCCTCTCTGGCGAAACGGGATGTGCTGCCTGATTGGTCGTACTATACTTTGAACCATTATCTCGAAAAATTACCGTCAGCCTACATACTGGCTGAATATGACACCAAATTTCTGAAGACAGACCCTTATAATCAATACATCATGCTACCAGAAACCCTGGAAGCAGGGTACTATTCCGCAGAATTCCAGGCAGACGAATCCGTCAGGCAAGTCTGGTTCCAGGTAACTGATCTTGCCGTCTATCTTGCCCAGGGACAGGATGAAAGCCTCTTTTGGGTTAATGACCTGCAGACCAAAACATCCGTTGCTGAAGCCACTGTCAGTCTTGAAAATAAGAAGATTACCGCCAGTACGGATAAATCCGGTACGGTTCTGATCAAGCAAAAGCTGTCCGGCGAGCAGAGAAACTATGCCTGGATCCGGCAGGGAGGCAAAGAAATCCTTGTCCCTATAGAGGCTTGGTATGAAGAAAGTAATACCGACCAGATCAATCCGTCGGATTACTGGAAGTATCTCTATTTGGACCGAGGACTTTATAAGCCTGGGGATACGGTGAACTTTTGGGGAATCGCTGCACCGCGGTCCGGGAACAGTGCGCAGGGCAGTCAGATTGAATCGCTTCGTGATCTCACGATTGAAGTGTATGGTTATGACGGCGCCTACTACCCGGGGGGTGAGATTTCTCCGGTCCTGACCCAGGAGACCGCAGTAAAAGATGATTGTTTTCAGGGTCAAATCAAACTTCCCGTTCTAAAACCCGGTTACTATGAACTGCAGGTTAAATCTGGCGATGTTCAGCTGCTCTCACGAAGCTTTTCCGTAGAAAACTACCAAAAACCGGCCTATCAAGTAACATTGACTCAAGATAAGAAAGCCATCTTCGCTGGAGAGAAGGTGAATTTTCAGTTCTCGGCCTCCTTCTTTGAAAGCACGCCTGTCCCAAATCTGTCTTTGCATTACTTTTTGTCTGATCAGGAAGGTGACCTGACCACCGATGCAAAAGGAACGGCGGTACTTTCCTATACCGGCAAGGCTCACGCAGAGAATTATACGGACTACGATTTCCAGACATGTGCGGCCAACGCCACCCTTCCGGAAGCAGGTGAAATCTACAATTACGCTGAATTGCTTGTCTTTAAAAGCAAAGTCTACATCAACGGCCAAGCAGTCCGCCAGAAAGATACCTATACCCTCTCCGCCAAATTGTCATCTGTTGATTTAACCAAGCTAAACAATGGAGAATTTGCTTCTGAAGAGAACTATCTTCAGGGGCCGGTTGCCAATGCCCCGGTGAAAGCTAAGCTCTACCAGGAAGTCGTTACAAGAACCGAAACAGGTCAGTACTATGATTTCATCAGTAAAAAAGTAGTCAAATCTTATAATTATGACTATGCCACAAAACTGGTCAGTGAGTTTACACTAACGACAGATGCTGACGGAACGCTGAAATATACAGGTCAAGTTGATCCGAAGGAATCCTACAATCTCTATCTTACAGCACACGACAGTGACGGCCGATCCTTTACAAGACAATTATCTATCAGCAAACAGGATCCTCAGCCGGATAACGCTTATTACTTCCTGCAGGGAACACCTGGTATTCACGGTTATAATCCTGGGGACCAAGTTCAGGTGTCCATGATGGTCAATAGCCAAGTTTTAAATCCTGCCGGAAGAAATATTTTATTCTACCACGGTCAAAAAGTCATTGATGCCTATCAGGTAAGCACTACCCCTAAGTACAGCTTTTTGTTTACCGATTTATATATTCCGAATGTTACCGTAGGCGGGGTCTACTTCGACGGGAACAGCTACTATGAAGCGAGCAGCGTCATGATACCATTTGCATGCCAAACAAAAAAACTGAATGTCGCGGTACAATCGGATAAGACTGAATATCGGCCCGGCGATAAAGTTCACTTAAGCCTTAAGGTGACCGACAGCAACAATGCCCCGGTTAAAAGGGCTCAGATTAATCTTAATCTTGTCGATGAAGCCTTATTCAGCCTGCAAAACCAGCGTGTAGATCTTTTGAACAGCCTCTATGGCGATAATCAGTATCTGACACTGATAACCAGAAAGTCCCATTATCACCCTGGTTTCTATGGTTTTGCTGAGTCCGGAGGGGAGGGCGGTTCGGAACGCAGTGATTTTCGGGATACCGTACTCTTCACCACGCTGCAAACCGACAGTGGCGGGAATGCCTCAACGGACTTTACCCTGCCGGACAATCTGACATCCTGGCGGGTTACCTATCAGGCTTTTACTCAGAATCTTCATGCTGGCAGTGGCACCTCGCAGCTTCCGGTACGTTTGCCGTTCTTTGTCGAAGTGACATTAAACAGCAATTATCTCATAGGAGACTCTCCGATTGTCCTTACACGTTCTTATGGAGAAAAACTCAGAAGCAGCCAAAATGTTTCTTATACCGTGAAACTAACCAGTCCCAGTGGGAAGGAGCAGACGTGGCGTCAAAGCGATGCCGCATTTTCTGCTACAGATTGGAAACTTCCGACCCTCGAAGCAGGTACTTACCGGCTGACCGTATCCGGCAGTCAGAATGGCCTTACCGACACGCTGGCCAAGGAATTTACCGCAGTAAAATCGTTTCAGCAAAGGATTATATCGGACCAAAATCTTTTAACGGAAGGCCAGGGATTCAAAGGTTCTTCTGAAGAACCAACGACAGTAATCTTCAGTGATTCTGAGAAGAGCCAATACCTCCGGGGGCTTTACCAGCTTATCTGGAATAATGGAAGCCGCCTCGAGCAAAAGCTTGCCGCCCAGGAAGCCGCCAGGCTTTTGGAAAAGTATTTCTCCGACAGTCCCGAATCTAATATCCCTCTGGTTGAAGATAGGGAGGATCGGGATTCTCTGCTCCTTTACCAGCGGTCCGACGGTGGAATCAGCATTCTTTCTTATGGAGAAAGTGATCCGGCCTTGTCCGCAATGGTCGCCTCCGCTGCCCCAGGTGTCTTTGATGATCAGGCCTTAATCCGCTATTTTTACAGAATTCTGGAAGCTGAAGACGCAGGAGAATCAGGAAAAGAGGAAGATCAAGGGAATCAGGGAAGTCAGACACCTGCAGCAGACGATGAAAGTATGATTCTTCTCGGACTTGCTTCCCTGGGAGAGCCTGTTCTTCTGCAAATTGACAACTATATGCAGAAGGAAGATCTGTCTGCGGAAGAAAAAATCAACCTGGCTCTGGCTCTGTTGGAAACCGGGGATGGAGCCTACGCCAAACAGGTTTATCAGGAACTGCTCAGCACTTATCAGCAGGACCTCGGTTCTGTGCTGCGAATCAACGTAGGAAGCGATCAGGATGATATGATTCTGGCTACAACCCGGATGGCACTTCTGGCAGCGCGCCTGGACCAGCCGGAGAAAAACAAGCTTTACCAGTACCTGCTTGAGAATCCCGGCAAAGATATCTTGAATACGCTCGAGCAGCTGGAGATACTCCGCTACAATCTTCAGTATATGGCCTCTTCGCCGGTAAGCTTTACCTATGAACTAAACGGGAAAAAAGAGACCAAAACCTTAAAAAATATGGACTTCTTTAAACTGACCATTCTTCCTAAGGATTTGACGAAAATATCATTTACCAGGATTAAAGGCAAGGTTGGCATAATAAGCTACTACAGTGTTCCGGTTCAAGCCGGAGAAGGATCAGAAAATACAGATCTTAAGATCAGCCGCACCTATCGCACCGGTAGTACGGAGACAAATACCTTCCATCGCCAGGACCTCGTCCAGGTCGTGTTAAGCTATAACATCGGCGATAAAGCACCCCAGGGGCTTTATGAAATTGTGGATGTACTTCCTGCTGGTCTTGCTCTTATCCCTCGTCCCGAAAATTACAATGAAGACCCGACTGCCAAAAATCACTGGGATTATCCGACAGAGGTTAATGGACAAAAGTTGGTCTTCCACGTCGGCAAGGACAAAGGCGCGATTACGTATCTGGCACGAGTCATCTCACCTGGTGAATTTAACTGTGAAGCACCCGTTTTGAGCAACATTAAGAACAGTATCGTTTATACAAGCGGCAGCCAATCCAGGATTGTGATCAAATAAAAATGGGGGCATGACCTATTACGAATAATCGCTGCTTCGTTTTATGTAAAACCTTCTTAAGCATGACTGTCCTACTATTATTATGCTTTTCTTTCTTACTCCTGTCCGGATGCGGCGGAACAAGCCTAACGGAAAAATCCTCCGGCGAAGACGGCGGGATATCCGTTTCCTCCCATCCCGGTTTTATCACCCGGGAGGAATTAAATGCTATCCTGGCGGACCAGCTTGCTGTACCATCAACGGCCGATAAAAGAATCGTAAGTGCCGTGATGCCTCATCATCTGACAGCCGCCCGCCTAATTAACAATCTGATGCAAATACTTGCCGCGCAGGAGCCAGGCCTAATCATCCTGGTGGGCCCAAACCATCTTAACAAAGGGAACCGAATCATTACAGGCCTGGCTAACTGGGAGACTCCTGAAGGCCTTGTCGAAACGGATCAGCCGACCGTCAACCTTCTGCTTAAAAACAACCTAGCAAGCAGAGATGAGGAAACCCTCTCTTTGGAACATTCCATTGGATCCCTGGCACCGCTTCTTAAGCATTATCTTCCCAAAGCAAAGATTGTACCGCTCATTCTGCATCATGATGTAACCCTTCAGGAAGTCAATACGCTGCTTGCCGGACTAGAGCCCTGTCTGAATGAACATACGGTTCTGATCTCGTCGGTTGACTTTTCGCATTATCTGACCCGGGTCGAGGCCCAAGGCAAAGACCGCGAAACCTTGAAATATATGCAGGAATTTAATTATCCTGCCCTCTTCAGGCTGGGCAATGATTACCTGGATTCCCCCGCATCGCTCACTGCATCTTTCCGTCTTGCTGAGAAACAAGGAATCCGGGCTTTTCACGTTTTGGGCAACACAAATTCCGGTATACTCCTGCAAAACGATATGACTCAGACAACCAGCTATTTCACGCTAGTGTTCTACGCTGATATCTGAAAATCATAAAAGGGGGGCGTAACGGCACTCTGATAGAGTTTGGCTACGCCCTCCCTTTTTATTCATTTTAATCTGTTGGTTATTATTATCTTATCTGTTCTTACTTTACGTTAAAGCTCCTTTGAAAGGCCTGCTCCAGAATCTCCATTGCCTTGTCAATTTCGTCAAATGTGACTGTAAGCGGCGGTAGGAAACGCAGGGTCTTGCCGCCGACGCAGTTAATTAGCAATCCGTTTGCACAGCAGTTGTTGACAATCTCGGGGCCGTTTTCTTCAACAGGCAGGCCGACCATCAGCCCGAGTCCCCTGACCTTACCGGGCAAATCAAATTTTTCAGCTAACTTCTGCAGCTTATCCTGGAAATAATACCCCTTGTTCTCAATCCCGGTCAGAAAATCTTCCCGAGTCATGATCTCCATTACTTTGCAGCCGACAGCCGAAACCAGGTGGTTGCCTCCGAAAGTCGAAGCATGGTCTCCCGGCTGGAAAGAAGCTGCTGCGTTGTCTGTTGCTAGCATCGCGCCAATTGGCACACCGTTGCCCAGCGCTTTGGCCAGCGTCAGGATATCCGGCTTTACGCCGGACCACTCGTAGGCAAACAGTTTCCCGGTCCTGCCCAGCCCACACTGGACTTCGTCAAAGATCAGCAGCGCCCCATACTTGTCGCATAATTCTCTGGCTTTTTGCAGAAACTCACGTGAAACAGGGTGCACACCGCCTTCCCCTTGCACAGGTTCGATCATTACAGCCGCAGTCTCCTCATTGATGACGCCTTCCAGTTCACTCAAATCATTCATCGTGGTATAGGAGAATCCTTCCGGCAGCGGCTCATATCCCTTCTGGTACTTGGCCTGGCCTGTGGCTGTTATCGTTGCTAGCGTCCTGCCATGGAACGAATTCTTCAGGGATACGATCTGAATTTTCTCAGCCCCAAAATGTTCCTTGGCATACTTCCTCGCCAGTTTGATGGCAGCTTCATTGGCCTCCGCTCCGCTGTTGCAGAAGAATACTTTATTCGCAAACGAATTGTCCGTTAGCAGCTTCGCGAGTTTGACCTGCCCAGGGATCCAGTACAGATTTGAGGTATGCAGGATCTCTCCGGCCTGTTCGCAGATGATTTCCACGATCTCCGGATTGGCATGCCCCAGTGAGGTTACAGCCAGACCTGCGACAAAGTCCAGATATTGCTTGCCGTCACTGTCCCAGACCAGCGATCCGGATCCTTTGACTAACGCCATTGGCAAACGGCCATACGTATTCATGACATTTTCTTTGCCCATCGCGATCATTTGTTCCGTATTCAGCTCTATATTCATATCGACTATCGACCTTTCTTCTCTATAATACAATTTATTGAATATTCTCCGTTTATTTAATCATCGTCCCGATCCCGCCGTCAGTAAACAACTCCAGCAAAATCGCATGCGGCTGTCTGCCGTCCAGGATATGAACGGTACCTGTTCCCTGTTCCAGCGCGTTTACTGCACATTCTACTTTCGGTATCATTCCGCCTTTAAAGATCCCTTCCGTCATCATTGCCGGTACATCTTCCTTCGGGATAACGGAAATAAGAGACTCCGGATCATTGATATCTTTCATAATCCCCTTAACATCGGTCAAAAGCAGGAATTTGTCAGCTTTTAAGGATCCGGCGATGGTTCCGGCAGCCGTATCGGCATTTACATTATAGCTTTCCCCATCATCTCCACCGGCCAGCGGTGAAATAATCGGAATATATCCCTGATCCAAAAGGCTGGTAATGATCCCCGGCGTAACCCTCTTGATCTCACCGACATACCCAAGATCGATTTCCTCGACCAATCCTTGTTCATTTGCCAATTGCATCGGTTTCTTCTCGGCGACGAGCAGTTTAGCATCCTGGCCGTTCAGCCCTACTGCCTTTCCTCCAAAGCTGTTTAGCATCGAAACAATCTCCGTGTTCAGCTTTCCGACCAGGACCATCGCTGCAATTTCCATGGTCTCTTTATCCGTAACCCTTAAGCCCCGCACAAACGTGCTTTCTTTACCGACACGTTTCAGCATCGTATTGATTTCCGGTCCTCCGCCGTGAACAATAACCGGACGGATACCAACCGTATGCAGCAGCAGGATATCGAGCATGACTTTTTCTTTAAGCTCCTGATCAATCATGGCATGCCCGCCGTATTTGATCACAACGGTAGACCCGGAGAACTTTTGAATATACGGCAAGGCTTCGATCAGAATATTGGCCTTATCCAGATTGCTGATCTTCACACTGAAATCTTCCATTTTGATGCGCCTCCTTTACTCCTCTTCATAAGGTGTCTCAAAAGACTCAAGTGTTTTAAACAGATAATTACCAGTAACTAACACTTATATTTAATAGTCACTCAATTACGCTGACATTATTACGTCCGGTAATCAGCGTTGATGTCAATATACTTATGTGTAAGATCACAACCCCAGGCCACAGCCTGTTCTTTTCCGTCACCCAGAACGACGTCGACCTTAATATCTGTATTCTTCAGCAAAACCGAAGCTTCCGTCTCGGAAAATGGCAGGCCCTGTCCGTGTGCAGCGACCTGCAGTCCGTTCAGGTAGATATCCGCTTTATTCGGATCAAAGCTGGCTCCGGAGTATCCCGCTGCAGCCAGGATCCTTCCCCAGTTGGCATCTTCGCCATACATAGCCGATTTCACCAAATTAGAGGAACAGACACTGCGGGCAATCATTCTAGCTGCTTCCAATGATGCGGCCCCTGCAACTTTCACTTCCAGGAACTTGCTGGCCCCTTCGCCGTCTCTTGCAATCGCTTTGGCCATCGTACAGCAGGCTTCCCGGACCATGGCAGAAAAATTCTCCCATTCCTGACCTTCCGGCGCAACTCCCGATAATCCGTTGGCCAAGATCACGACCATATCGTTCGTACTGGTGTCGCCATCCACGGTTACCATATTAAAGCTTTCATCCGTTGCCGCCTTCAGCAGTCCTTTCAGCTTATCCTGTGCAACCTGCGCATCCGTCGTGATAAAACAAAGCATCGTTCCCATATTAGGATGGATCATGCCCGAGCCTTTGGCCATGATACCAAGTTTTATAGTGCCCTGGGCGCACTGCAGTTCCAAAGCAAGTTCTTTGCAAACCATGTCTGTGGTCATTATAGCCGACGCCGCCTGGTGGGCGTATTCGGTTTTTTCACTTTCGGAGACTTTTCCCTTAAGTGCCTGAACTTCCTTTGCGGCCGTCCTGATTCCTGCGATGACTTTAGCCAGCGGCAGTTCCTGTCCGATTACCCCTGTGGACGATACCAGGATATCTTCCGGAGCAAGAGCGAGCTCTTCTGCGGTCACCTTGGCCATCTCCGAGGCAGCGTTGTCACCAATCTCGCCCATACAGGCATTGGCATTACCACTGTTGACAATAACAGCCTGCGCTTTGCCGTCTGCAAGATGTTTCTCGGTGAGTACCAGCGGGTGGGCCTTCACGACATTGCGCGTGAACGTCCCTGCCGCACTGGCCGGGGTTTCAGATAAGATCAGCGCCAGATCGTATTTGTCTTTATATTTGATTCCTGCTTTGACCCCGCAGGCATAAAATCCAAGCGGCGCGGAAATCCCGCCATTTATTTCTTTCCAGGGATACAATTTATCCATCATTTCTATTCCTCCTTAGATCGTTTCTGTGTCTGTATGTTTGGGGACAAAAAAACGTCCATTTGTCTCCCTATGGCCAGAGCGCGGTGGTTTGAAGCCCAGTCGTTTCCGGCAGATCAAACAGGATGTTCATATTCTGGATGGCTTGGCCGGATGCTCCTTTGACCAAATTGTCAATAACGGAAACCAGGACGACCCTGCCGGTCCGCTGGTCATATCTTAGCTGAAGGAATGCGTGGTTGCTCCCATTCGTATATTTCGTCTGGGGCCACTCTCTTTCCGGCATCACATGAATAAACGGTTCCTTCTCGTAATCTTGCTGCCAGCAATCCCGCAGTTCCTGCTCCGTTATTCCGCTCTTGACACCGGCATAGATGGTAGCCAGTATGCCTCGGGTCATTGGTACGAGATGTGGGGTAAAACTAATCACGACTTTCGCATCCGCCGCACCGCTTAACTGCTGCTCGATCTCCGGTGTGTGGCGATGCACACCAACACCGTAAGCTTTAAAATTCTCATTCACTTCGGAATAATGAAGGTTCTGAACAATCCCGCGGCCTGCTCCTGAGACCCCCGACTTGGCATCGATGATGATACTGTTCGGATCAAGCAGCCCTGCCCGGAGTAGCGGTACCAGCGCTAGCTGGGATGCTGTGGGATAACAGCCCGGATTCGCCACAAGGGCTTTCCCCGCAATTTCATTTCTGTATAGTTCAGGCAGTCCGTAAACAGCCTTTGGCAGTAAAGCCGGATCAGCATGCTTAACCTTATACCAATTTTCATACTCCTGGGCGTCTTTAAGTCTGAAGTCGGCTCCAAGATCCACGATTTTTATGCCGTGTTCCATCAATTCCCTAGCTCTAGCCGCTGCTATGCCATGCGGAAGCGCCATAAACACCACGTCGACATCAGGTAGCTCCTCTGTCTCCAGCACATTCTCCAGACTTTCCTGAAGGTGAGGGCAAATATCTGAAATACGCTTTCCCGCAGATGTAGAAGAGCCCAAATGCGCCAGCGTGACCTCTGGATGGTTATTTAATAAACGAAGCAGTTCCTGCCCTGTATAGCCGGTTGCTCCAAGAATTCCAACTTTAATCATCTATATCCCTCCTGTAACGGTAATGCAGCGTTTAGTCTATTTAATAATTATACACACGGACGAATAATTATTCAATACTTAAGCCATTTATTTTTACTTTTCTCCAATACTTCTTTTAAATTATTCTGATCAAGTTCTCTAAAGTTTATCTTACTATACATTCCGTCTTTTTCCAAAAAAAAATACTCTCCGTTATGCGAAAAGTATTTTTCATGAGACCTTACAACACGTCTTTAGGCATCATTAATAACATTAATGAATATGCACCTTCGTTCCTGCGGAATGTTGTCATAAATCCATTTGGCGTTTTCCACTTCGAGCCTGATACAGCCATGAGAAGCCGGTGTGCCAAGTTTAGTCGCTTCTTCGGCAATCATTTTTTTCTGTTCATCCATCGGGACGGAATGGAAAAGGTATACACCCCAGTCTTTGAAAGAGACCCAGTATTTGGCGCCCTGCTGGTATTTTTCCGAGAAAAACCATTCGCCACGGTTTTGAATTTCAAAATCCCCCAGCGGAGTCAAATTATTGACGCCTGTCGACGCTGTAAATTGTTTGATTTCAGAGTCCCGATAATAGATCCGGACAATTTGTTCGGTCACATCAACATCAATCCGGTAGTGGCTTTGCTGTGTTTCCTGAGAGTTGGCCGTTTCCTGCTGTCTATTCGCGGATTCCTGCTGTTGTACTTCAGCATTCTGATTGTTTTCTGTACCCTGGTTATTCCCACCGCTGTTTTCAGCCGTTCCATTCTGTTGGTTATGATAAGAAGTCTGGTTATCTTGCGGGGTTGTCTGGTCCTGATTAGAATTGTACCGAGAAAACACACTGACTACTTCAGATCCGCCCAGAAAGCTCATTAACCCGGCAACAATAAATAATATAACTACCGTGGCAATTGCGATTTTAGATTGTTTTCTTTTCAAAATGATCTTCTTCCTTTGCTGCGTAATGGGTTCATTTCTGATGTTCTTATTAAACCCTGAACCGATAGCCCGCTCCCCATACCGTTTCGATATATTGCGGGTTGGAAGGGTCGCTTTCAATTTTATCGCGCAGCCGGGCGATATGAACCGTGACCGTAGCGGAATCACCGAGTGCCTCAAGTCCCCAGACCTTTTCGAATAATTCGTCTCTGCCGAATACCCGGTTGGGATGCTTGGCCAGATATAAAAGCAGCTCAAATTCTTTCTGGGCGAGATTTGCTTCCCGGTTATGGATATAGACCCTGCGGGCTTCTTTCTCGATCCTGAGTCCACGGATCACAACAGCGTTGTTGCTTATCTGCTTTTCGCTGAATTTCTTCTTCAGTTTTTCATAATTCTGCAGATGAGCTTTGACCCTGGCGACAAGTTCACCGGGGCTGAAGGGTTTCGTGATATAATCATCCGCTCCGAGATTAAAGCCTTTGATTTTGTCGATTTCCTCTTTTTTAGCAGATACCAAAATCACAGGGACCTCTTTTTCATCTCTTAGACTGCGCAGAATCTCCAGACCATCCAGACCCGGAAGCATGATATCAAGGATTAGAAGATCATAGCCGTTTTCCTGGAACTGCTTCAGACCGGCAGAACCATCCGCACAAATGTCGGCTGCAAAACCTTCCACTTCCAGGTAATCTTGTTGCAGTTCCGCAATATTCAGATCATCTTCAATAATCAGAATTTTTTTCATAACAGTCCTCGTTTTGGATGGTGTTCTTCATGTAGATTTAGAGTTGACGTGGTACTAGTCTTTAAGATAGGCCAGTGAAATCAGAATACTCATTCCTTCCTTGCCGTGGGACATTGCCCAGATAATCCCCTGATGCCCCTCGACAACCTGTTGGGCAATCGCAAGTCCGAGGCCGCTTCCCTCAATCCCTGTTCTGGCCTGATCGGAACGGTAAAACCGGTCAAAAATATACGGCAGATCCTTTTCACTGACTCCACACCCATTGTCCTGAAACTCCATAATAATACTGGAAGGAGTCTCCCTGAGCAGAACCCTTATCACTGCCTCATCTTTGTCCATATACTTACGGGAGTTATCCAGAATGTTCATTACAATTCTTTTCATTCGTTCCCGATCAAGAAAAACGCAGCGCTTTTGGGTCAGGTCACTGAACATTTCCGTGTGTATTCTATTGTTTTCGAGTTCAGGTTCACTTTCCAGCAAACAGCTTCTAATAAATTCCTGAACATCGGTCCTTTCAAAATTAAACGGAATCTGGTTTAGATCAAGTTTGGCGTAGAGCAGCAAATCATCAATCATCTTATCAACCTGCTCAGCCTTTACATAGATGGTTTTTAAATATTTCTCCGTTTTTTCCGGGGTATTTGCGACGCCATCCAAAATGCCTTCAACATAACCCTTAATCGACGTAACGGGAGTCTTTAAATCATGGGATATGCTGGATATCAGCATTTTTCTGTTGTCTTCATATTTCAGCTGGGTATGGATCGATTCCTTGAGCTTAAGGCGCATAAGCTCGAGGTCCCGGCACAATGCTTCAATCTCCCGGTCACCTTCTTCGGCAATCTGGCAGTCCAGGTTGCCGGTCCGAATCTCATCTGCAGCATGCTGCAGGTGATTTAGGGGCTGCAAAACCGCCCGCGAAAACTGATAGGAGATCAGGATGTTCGTAGCAATAAAAGTGCAAAGAAACGTCAGGCCGATCACAATGAGAAATTGAATCAGGCCGTTAGCTTCCTGATCCGGCGGAACGAGCAGCAGCACGGTTCCTCCGGCGGCATCTGCGGGATCCTGCTCAATAATTTGAACCGTAAAGGACTGACTGCTGATCACAATGGTTTCCTTGCCAGGCTTGTTTTGCCCTGCTTCCAGGGCCTTAGCCAGCTCAATCTTGCCAATTCCCGGTGCATCCAGCGAGGTATAGATCACGCTATCATCCTTCAGGATGATCAGTTCGCCTCCGATTTCGGCTATTTTCTGGCGCAACAGCCGCTGAAACTTTTCATCAGCAATCGCGTCGGGGCTCTCCTGCTGGATCAGTCTTTCTGTATCCATCAGTGCTGCTTCAATCTTAGAGGCCCGCTGGTAGCTTTCCCAGGAATATATATTGCCATATAGTTTGCTGTATATAAACAGATACGCTATGGCGACCAGTGCTGTAATCAGTACCGGAATCGCCACGGTAGCTGCATTTGCTGCAATTAAACGCTTCTTAAGATTCATTGCCGGTCCTCTTATTCAGTCATTTAGCATCATTTTAAGCAAATTCTGAAATCTAGAACTCTTTTTTATCAAACAAATAAAACCCCGCTGCAAAAAACATCAATGCGTAGCCAAGCATCAGACAAAACTCCCGGCCAATCTTCGCCAGCGGCAAAGAATTGGCCAGCCACAAATTGTACCAGTCGAGCTGTGTGGTAATCAACAGGCTTGCGTACTCAGAAAAGAAAATACCAAAAGCCTTGATGGCCAGAAAGACAATAATTGCAACAAAAAATACCGACGTGCCGCTCTTTAGAATATTGGCCAAAAACACAATCCCTAGGGCCAATGTAAACAGCGGAAACAGGCTGATCACATAAACGAGCACGGTTCTCGCTACAGCGGTAATCGTAGCGGAATTGGCATTAAACAGAAAACCGGCAAGCATGGAGAAGACCATTAAGATCAGCAGGTTGGCCAGAATAAAGACTGCAATAGCTGTGACTTTGGCCGTATAGATTTTTAGCCTGCTGACCGGCCTGGTCAGCGTGACGCGCATCAGGTTATGGGAGAACTCCCCGGAAAAACAGTCAATGGCAATGAGCGCTGTAAACAGCGGCAGAATCGTATTGACGACGACCGACAAAACCAGTACGGGAAATTCTACGCTGCCGGCGCCTCTTACGCCAAAGCCGCTTCTGACACCAACGACAGCCAGCTGCCCCAGTACAATCACAACCAGTGAAATAATCAGCGCAACCAGGGCTTTTTTCTTTTTGTACAGCTTTTCAATTTCATTGATCAAAGCAGCTTTATACGCGGCCATTGCGTTCCACCTCACTGACAAAGTAATTCTCCAACGTGGCGTAATTTTGCAGAATCTCTTCCGTGCTGTCCACATTGAGCATCTTTCCATTGACGATGACCCCGATCCTGCTGCAGGTAAGTTCGACATCATGGATCAGATGGCTTGAAATAAAAAAGGTGGTTCCTTCCTGTTCAGCCATCTGCTTAATGAGATTACGGACATCGATCATCCCCTCGACATCGAGTCCGTTCAATGGCTCATCCAGGATCAAAACTTTGGGCCTGGCCAGAATAGCTGCAGCTAAACCCAAACGCTGCTTCATGCCCAGGGAAAACTTCCTAGGTTTTTCCTGTTTGTATTTGATCATACCGGTAAGCTCCAGAACCTCATCAATTCTGCAGTCATCGACTCCCTGATAATACCGGGCACGCTGCCTTAAGTTCTCATAAGCGGTCAAAAACGGATAAGAGTCAGCAATTTCAATAATACAGCCAACTTCCGCCATGGCCTTCTCGTACGATTCGGTAATACTATGCCCGAAAATCCTGACGTCACCGCGGTCCGGCCGGATTAATCCGGTCATGATCTTCATTGCCGTTGTTTTTCCTGCACCGTTTGGCCCAAGAAAACCAAAAATATCCCCCTGATTAATTTCCAGGTTAATATCGTCAATGCCCCGGCCATTTTTATACAGTTTGGTCAGGCTGCATATTTCAATCACTTTTTCCATTTAATTGCCCCCATTGCGCACTGCAAGGAGCCTGCCGGGATACCCCGGCAGCTCCAATTTTAAGCTATTTGCTATTTGCTATTTGTTATTCGTTTTGTTACTTGTTATTCGTTATCTGTCATCTAACAGCATCTGTTCATTCCAGGACAGGCGAGAAGACGGAATCGTAAGACCCATTAGACATGTTCAAGTTGAAATACACCTTGGCATTTGCTTCATCCAGATAGATACTTCCGGACCGGTTCGATCCATCATTATCTCTGAATTCAAACATGGCATCCGATTTTGCCTGATTGGAAGTTGTGGCGTCAAACGTAAAGGCCAAGGCATTCTGAGCATACGTTTCAAAGCCTTCTCTGTATTCCTCGGAATATTTTCCGGCAATATTTGCGCTCTCAACATGGGCGATTTGCAGAATGCGCTCGCCAATCTTGATAAATTTACCGTCTTGCTCAATGATAATATCGTTTTTAAATGTCCCGATAAATTTTTCAGGATTGGAGATCTGAGGTCCGGCACTGTTTCTTTCTGTTGTTCTCTGAACTTCTTTGCCGCTAAGATCCGGCTTCTGAACAACCGTTTCGTTGATATCCGTCAATTTTACAAGCGTTTCCATCGTAATTTCATGGACCTGTTCCTGTGCGTCCTTTCCGGATAATATCACTGTCGCCAGAATATAATCCAAGAGACCGTCCGAATTAACTGTGGCCGACCCTTCAATTTGTTTCACATAGATATCCTGCGTTAGTACAGGGATTCTGGCACGATAGCTGTTTTGTCCCGAAAAAGCCTGTTTGACCTGAAGGGAAGCCACCGCGTTGACTAAAGCCGGAATCTGTACTTCAGACAGGGAACCCGAAAGCCCTTTGCTGCCATCGGCATTTTCCTGAACAACCACATGGTCCTTCAAACTGCCGACAACCGCATCCACAATCTTCTCAACATCTTCCGCTTCATCCTGTTTAAAAGGATTGTCAAATACATCCGTTTCGCGCTCCTGGGTATATTCGGTATAGTAATAAGCTTCATTGCTGGTGCCGATATCCGTGCCATTGATCCAGGTATTCTTATCCGTATAGTAATAAGAATCGGAAACTTTTCCGTCTTGACTCAGACTGTGGGAGCTGTCTTCGGTCGCACCATTCAGCCGGTCAAACTTTTTGACATCGTTCTGGGAACTGATGATTTCACCGTTATACTTTATGGCAAATGAATAATCCAGGGTAAAGTTGTTAAATTTCTCTGAACAGCTCGCGGCGCTTTGCTTCAAGCCGTCCTTAAGCGTATCATAGCCGCTCTTGCTGACAATGTCCGCCAGTGCAGTCGTCGCAAACAACAGAATCCCGACAGTAAAGACTAACGGCAGCGCCGCTTTTTTAGATATTCTCATCTTCACTTACTCCTTTTCAAATATTGGAAAGCTTCCTGATCTTATTTTACTCCCAATATCTTGAATATCTGTAAACAGAATCTAAACAATTTATAAACAATGCTTCTGGGCAAAATGGACAATTCTTCTTTTTAGTTTTTTACTCTTTTTTACTCTTTGAAATTAATTTGAAATGGAATTAAGCACGAGTCTTTGAAAGGTCAGGTGCGTTGCAGCTTCCAAAGCGATTATCTGATATATTCGGGATTATCTGATATATTCGGGATTAATTGCGTATCTTCCTTTATTTATTACTAGGATGGTAATTTCAAAATTAATCGGCTGCCGCCACCGGCTGTTCCTTGGCCAGATAATTGCCCACTCCTTCGAAAATAGCCATGGCCAGCTGCTGCTGATAAGCACTTTCGTTTAATTTCTTTTCTTCCTCCGGATTGGACAGGAACCCGACTTCAATTGTCACGGCCACCATATCCGTATTCTTGAGGATAAAATAGCTTTGGTTTGCCTTTGCTTCCCGTTCTTTTGTTCCGACTTTATTCAAACTTTGCTGGATACTTTCAGCCAGCAGTTTTCCTCCATCGGATTCCGGATGATAAAACACTTGCGGGCCATGCTGTCTTTGATCGGAAAAACTATTGGCATGAATACTCAGATATATTTTAGCCTGGGATTCCATAGCGGTCTGAATCCGGTAGGCCAAGTCCTCTCTTTTGCGTTGAAGCAAGCTTAAAGAAGTCCCAAAATCCCGGTCCTGCTCCCTTAGCATCACAACTTTGCTTCCGGCCTGGGTGAAAAGTACCTGCAGCCTTTTAGAAACTTGCAGATTCACATCCTTCTCCAGGGTTTTATTGACACCAACAGCCCCAGGGTCAACCCCGCCATGACCGGCATCGATCGAAATGGTTACTCCGCCAAGTATCCAGCTCCATCCGGGAACATCCTTGGCGGTATGCACTGCTGTTTTCTGGCTGAGAAAAATACCGGTTACGGCCAGAAGAATGAGAATGCTTGATGCCAGTATAATCTTTGGTCTTGGCATTATCTGTCCGTGCATCAGTCCACTGATCCGTGAATAATTCAGGTGTTTGGCCATGGTTTTCCCCCTCTCACCTATATCTATGGTGAAGGGCAGTGAATTATTCAAAAGGGAATGATTTCAGCGACCTTTGATCGGATAAGGTTTGCCTGTCTGCATGCAGTGATTTTGTTTTGCCAATTACTTCACCTGTTTTCAACATAATACCCGCATTTTTATGGTCAAAATGATATCAGCAATTTTTTTATTCAATTAATAAAGTATAGAAAGGTAAAAAATGAGAAAAAGAGAAAAATCCCCCAACCTTTAGTTGAGGGATTCGCTGTTTCTTGGATATTAACGTTTCGAGAATTGAGGCGCTTTGCGGGCCTTTTTGAGTCCGTATTTGCGGCGCTCTTTCATACGCGGGTCACGGGTAAGAAAACCTGCGCGTTTTAAAGCCGGACGAAGACTTTCATCTGCTTTAAGCAAAGCTCTGGCAATACCCATTCTGAGGGCACCGGCCTGGCCGGTTGTACCGCCGCCGTGAACTCTGGCAATTAAATCGTATTTCCCTAAAGTTTCAGTAACTTCTAAGGGCTGCTGAACAATCATCTCTAAAGTTTTCTTGCCGAAGTATTCACTTAGGTCTCTGTCGTTAATCGTATATTTTCCGTTACCGGCCAGAAGTCTGACCCGGGCAACTGCATTTTTCCTTCTGCCTGTGCCTTGATACTGAAGCTGTGCTGACATGCTTTTACCTCCTTCCAACTATTTCATATTCCATACTTCTGCTTTTTGGGCCTGATGCGGATGTTCCGGTCCCGAGTATACTTTAAGTTTCTTATACATCTGTGCACCAAGTTTGTTGTGAGGAAGCATTCCTTTTACAGCATGTTCCATAGCTTTTTCGGGGGCTTTGCTCATCAGCACTCGGTAGGTCATTTCTTTCAGTCCGCCTGGATAACCGGTGTGCCAGCGATACATTTTCTTATCCAGTTTATTGCCGGTAATCAATGTTTTATCTGCATTGACGATAATGACAAAATCACCTGTGTCAACGTTCGGGGTAAATATCGGCTTATGTTTTCCTCTGAGCAAGCGGGCGGCTTCAGCTGCCACTCTTCCCAAAGAAACACCGGCTGCGTCAATGACTAACCATTTACGGTCCACCTCATGGGCTTTCGCAAATTGCGTGGTGGTCATGTTGGTTCCCTCCATTTTTAATCGCGTCCATCATGTTCTCATGTACGATTTTTGAGTTCGTTATATCATCACCGGACGTGAAGGGCTCATTCACGTTCGGTAAAAGACTACTTAAAAAGTTTAACTAAAATAACGTCTTTCGTCAACCTATGGTTTCCTGTTTCTTAAAGTTCCGGAAAGATTTCACCGGGACTGGATGCGTCATAATTGACATAGGTCAAGGTGAGTCCTCTGGCCGGAGCAGTTTCACCTGCTTTGGTTCGATCCCTGGACGCTAGTACTTCAGGGATTTCTTCCGGCTGTGTTCGGCCTTTACCCGCATCCATCAAGGTACCGGCAATAATTCTTACCATGTTATATAGAAACCCGTCACCAATACAGGTAACAACGATTTGTTCATCCAGCCAACATACTTTGCAGCGGTACAGTGTCCGGACAAAACTTTTAGCCGAAGACCCAGCAGCGGCAAATGCACTGAAGTCATGTTTCCCTTCAAGCTGGGAAGCAGCCATTTGCATGGCGCTGACATTCAGCTGCAACGGCTCATGGAGAGAATACAGTCTTCTGAATACGTCAGGAATTCGTCCGTTATCGATTCTGTAATCGTATCTCTTCCACTTGGCGCTTTTCCTGGCACTAAAATCTTCAGGCATATCCCTGGCCTCACGTATTCTGATATCATACGGCAGAATACTGTTCATGGCCTTAGGAATCTTCTCCTGCGGAATACGCGCTTCTGAGCAGAAATTAACCACTTGGCCGGCAGCGTGTACACCAGTATCCGTCCTGCCCGCTGTTGTGATTTTTATTTCTTCGGCAAAAAGCTTCTTCCAGACCTTTTCCAGTTCTCCCTGGATAGTTTGTCCATGTTCCTCTGGCTGGCGCTGGAATCCGTGGTAGTTTGTACCATCATAGGCTAATCGCAGAAGGATGTTGCGCATTTTTTTCTCCAGCAATCTTATAATATTGAACTGGACGGTATGCTTGTTTTCAAAAGAGCCAACAGGAAGTTCGAAGCTGAACATGTGTCAATGTTCAGAGGTACGATTCATGTGTGTGATTAATGGTTATCGATAGCTTATTTGGTTTCGTTACCCGGTATCAATCAATTCCTGGTATCCGGTTTCCGTTATCTGCGATCGAACACCGAACCTCGAACTTCGAACTTCGAAATTAGGCCTTCATCTTAGTCCACAAGCTCAACTAAAACCATTTCGGCAGCATCTCCACGACGATAGCCGTTTTTCATGATTCTGGTGTAGCCACCCTGCCTATCGGCATATTTCGGAGCTATTGTATCAAAAAGCTCTTTTACTACCGTCTCATCCAGCAAAAATTCCATCGCCTGACGTCTGGCAGCCAGGTCACCCCTTTTGCCTAGGGTAATCATTTTCTCTGCCAGGGAATTCAGTTCTTTTGCTCTTGCTTCTGTTGTCTCAATCTTTCCATGCTTCAGCAAGGAAGTTACAATATTTCTTAACATAGCCCTTCTGCGGCTCATGTTAACTCCAAGCTTACGGTATGCCAACTGTGATCCCCCCTTTAGGTTTAATCTTCCGGAGTACGGAATCCCAGCTCAAGTTCTCTGAGCTTGTGTTCGACTTCTTCCAGAGATTTGCGCCCAAGATTGCGTACTTTAATCATATCTTCTTCAGTTCTTTGTGTCAGTTCTTCAACGCTGTTTATGCCGGCGCGTTTCAGGCAATTATAAGATCTTACGGAAAGATCCAGTTCTTCAATGGTCATTTCCAGAATCTTATCTTTGGCCTCTTCTTCTTTTTCCACCATGATTTCAACATTACCCAGATTATCGTTCAGTCCGATAAAGAGCCTCAAATGTTCGCTCAAAATCTTGGCTGCGAGACTCGTTGCCTCTTTCGGGGTAATACTGCCGTTAGACCATACTTCCAGGGTAAGCTTGTCAAAGTCAGTCATCATACCGACCCGGGTATCTTCTACAGCATAGTTGACTTTATAAATTGGGGTAAAAATGGAATCGACAGGAATAACGCCGATTACCTGATCTGCTTTTTTATTCTTCTCAGCTGAGACATAGCCGCGGGAACGTTCGACGTTCATTTCCATGAAGAGACGTCCGTCTTTATCCAACGTGGCGATCTTCAAATCTGGATTGAGAATCTCAATATCGGGACCGGTGATAATGTCTCTTGCGGTAACAACCCGTTCCCCTTCACATTCCAAACGCAGAACGCGCGGTTCATCCGTATGGCCTTTGAGAGCGAGGGATTTAATATTGAGAATGATCTCAGTTACGTCTTCCAAGACTCCTGGAATGGTTGAGAATTCGTGTAGTACGCCTTCTATTTTTACTGAAGTAACCGCGGACCCGGGTAGAGAAGAAAGCAGGATACGACGCAGGGAATTCCCCAAGGTAATGCCATAGCCTCTCTCTAAGGGTTCAATAATGAATTTGGCATAGGTATTATCTTCAGATCTCTCAACACATTCAATATTGGGCTTTTCGATTTCAAGCATCGGAATGCACCCCTTCTTTCCCGGAAAAGTTTAACGAGAATATTTCTCTACGATAAGATGTTCTTCAATCGGAATCTGAATATCTTCACGGGTTGGCATGTTGATTACAGTCCCTGTGATGCTGTTGATATCCAGGCTTAACCATGCAGGAACAGCACGATCCTTTAAGGATTCGGCCATTTCCTTGATTCTATTGTTGTCTTTGCTGCTTTCTTTAATCGAAATTGCTTCGCCAGTGCTGACGAGATAAGATGCAATATCGACGCGTTTGCCATTGATTGTGATATGACCATGTGTCACAAGCTGACGTGCTTCGGGTCTGGATGAAGCAAAGCCAAGTCTGAAAACAACATTATCCAAACGGCGTTCCAATAAACGGAGAAGATTTTCCCCGGTCATACCTTTTTGACGGGCAGCTTTGTCGAAATATCCACGGAACTGTTTCTCAAGAACGCCGTAGATCCTCCGGACTTTCTGCTTTTCTCTGAGCTGAATGCCGTACTCAGTCGGTTTTTTGCCTCTAGCCTGTCCGTGCATGCCCGGAGCATACGCCCGACGGTCCACAGCACATTTATTGGTATAGCAGCGATCCCCCTTCAGGAATAACTTCTGACCCTCACGCCGGCACAGACGACATACTGATTCTGTATATTTAGCCATGTTTTACACCCCCTATACTCTTCTGCGTTTGGGCGGCCGACATCCGTTATGCGGTACCGGAGTTACGTCCCGAATAAGGTTCACTTCCAGACCTGCCGCCTGCAATGCTCTGATTGCGGCTTCACGGCCTGATCCTGGACCTTTGACAAAACATTCAACAATTTTGAGCCCATGCTCCATTGCTGCTTTGGCAGCTGTCTCTGCAGCCATCTGCGCAGCAAAAGGTGTGCTTTTACGTGATCCTTTGAAACCCAAAGAACCGGAACTGGACCAGGAAAGTGCGTTTCCGGTCGTGTCTGTTATGGTGACAATCGTATTATTAAAAGTCGACTTAATATGTGCTATGCCGCTTTCAACATTTTTACGTTCTCTTTTTCTGGTACGAACAACTTTACGAGCCATGCTTCAATGCCCCCCTTTACTTTTTCTTCTTTCCGCCAATTGCTCTTGCGGGACCTTTGCGTGTACGGGCATTGGTTTTGGTCCGCTGTCCGCGCACAGGTAGTCCACGACGATGGCGAAGGCCACGATAACTGCCGATTTCCATCAGTCTTTTAATGTTAAGGGACACTTCCCGACGCAGATCGCCTTCGACCTTGTATTCTTTATCAATTGTTTCCCTGATCTTGGCGACTTCGTCGTCTGTAAGATCTTTGACCCTGGTGTCAGGGTTAATCTGTGTTTTTGTCAGGATTTTTTTGGATTGAGAATTGCCGATACCATAGATGTAGGTAAGTGCAACCTCAACACGTTTGTCCCGAGGTATATCCACCCCTGCGATACGTGCCATCTAAATTTCACACCCCCATGTTCGATAATTAGTTCCAGTTACTTGATTTTCATATTTAGCGTCCGACTTTGTTAGTGTTAATCCGGTCCAAAGGCGACAACCCGCACATATTGCTAATCGATATTCTAAGTTCGTTGTCCGGTATTGTCTGCTAGATCTTTGATGCTTAATCATCGACCTTCGAACCTCGAACTTCATCCTCGATTTAGCCCTGGCGTTGCTTATGTTTCGGATTTTCGCAAATAACCATTACTTTTCCGTGCCGTCTAATAATTTTACACTTTTCACAAATCGGTTTCACAGAAGGTCTTACTTTCACCTGTGATTCCTCCCTTGTCCTTACTTAAATCTGTACACAATTCTTCCTCTGGTCAAGTCATAGGGAGAAAGCTCCACCGTGACCCGATCTCCAGGCAAAATTCTGATAAAATGCATCCGAATCTTGCCGGAGACATGCGCCAGTACCTTATGACCATTGTTTAATTCTACCGTAAACATTGCGTTCGGCAATGGTTCCAGTACTTTGCCTTCGACCTCAATCACATCTTCTTTTGACATTTGCGCCTATCCCTCCTTTGACATTTATTTACCGGTCTTCAGCCTTCAATTCGAGTTAGTATTTCCGGGCCATTTTCAGTGATGGCCACTGTGTGTTCAAAATGCGCCGATGCTCGGCGATCTTTCGTTACTACAGTCCACTGGTTCTCAAGAGTCTCAACCTGATAGCCTCCTAAGTTGACCATTGGTTCTATCGCCAGGACCATTCCTACCTCGAGTCTCGGCCCCCTGCCGGGTTTGCCAAAATTGGGTACTTGAGGTTCTTCATGCATTTTTCTGCCGATTCCGTGACCTACATAGTCCCGAACGACCGACATTGTATTCTCTTCTACATACGTCTGAATAGCGTAGGATATATCAAACAGCCGATTACCTTTCAGCGCCTGGGCAATTCCACACCTGAGAGATTCTTCAGTCACTGCCAGCAGATTCTGAAGTTCCCTGCTGATTTCTCCTACCGGCAGTGTGATCGCAGAATCACCGACGTATCCGTCAATGATTGCCCCGCAATCAATACTGATAATATCTCCAGTTTTCAGGGCCCTTAAACCCGGGATCCCATGCACCACTTCTTCATTAATCGAAGTACATAGTGTTGCGGGGAAGCCGTTATACCCTTTGAAGGCAGGAATCGCATTGCATTTGCCAATGTAATCTTCCGCTGCTCTGTCCAGTTGTTCCGTAGTTACTCCCGGGGCAACCATTTCCCGCATCAGTTCCAGAGTTTCTGCCACGATCCGGCCAGCTTTCCGCATGCGGCCAAGCTGTTCCTTACTCTTCAGTTCAATCATGGCTTCTTACTCCAACACGCTGAGAACATTGCTGAAAACCTGCTTAATTTCTTTATCCCCTTGAATTCTCTTGAGCAAGCCTTGGTTGTTATAATATGCAATCAGGGGTTCAGTCTGTGTATTATATACCTTCAGCCGATTTTGTGCTGTTTCAAGTGTGTCATCGCTTCTCTGGTAGAGTGCACCACCGCACTTGTCACAAACGTCCTGTTGTTTAGGAGCGTTGAAGACAGTATGGAAGGTTGCACCGCACTGTTTGCAGACTCTTCTTCCGGTGAGCCGTTCCAAGAGATCTGCTTCGCCCAGTTCAATGTTGATAACTCCATCCAGGGCAATTTTCATGTCGCTTAAGATTTTCGCCAATGCATCCGCCTGGGCAGCCGTACGGGGAAACCCGTCCAGAAGGAAACCATTTTGACAATCAGCCTGAGCCAATCTGTCGGCTACAATCCCAATCGTTACTTCATCCGGGACAAGGCCGCCGGCATCCATGTATTCTTTGGCCTTCATTCCCAGGGCAGTCTGTTCCTTGATTGCGGCTCTGAACATGTCCCCAGTTGAAATGTGGGGTATATGATAATGCTCAATGAGCAAATCGGCTTGTGTTCCTTTTCCTGCTCCAGGAGGACCCATGAGTATCATTCTCATCTCGATAGCCTCCTACTTTAAAAATCCTTGATAGTGACGCTGCATCAGCTGATTCTCCATCTGTTTCATCGTATCAAGAGCAACGCTGACCACAATCAGCAGGGATGTTCCACCTAAATAGATGTTATCTATTCCGGTGAATCCCATGATCAGACTGGGGAGAACAGCAATTAGTGCCAGGAATATCCCACCTGCCAAAGTCACTCTGCTCAGGATTTTAAACAAATAATCTGAAGTCGGACGACCCGGACGAATTCCGGGAATAAAACCGCCGTACTTTTTAAGATTATCCGCGACATCTACAGGATTAAAGGTAATTCCTGTATAGAAATAGGTAAAGAAAATAATGAGCAATGCATACATGATCAAGTACGGTATTGAATAGGCTGAGCCGTTCATTTGCAGCCATTTCTGGGCAAAAAGAGCGAAGGCTGAGTCCTGTGGGAGCCAGGTCGCAATGGTTGCCGGAAAGGCCATTAAGGAAATACCGAAAATAATCGGAATGACGCCCGCCTGATTAACTTTTAATGGAATATGAGAGCTCTGTCCACCGTATTGCTTGCGGCCGACGACTCTTTTGGCATATTGAACCGGAATTCTTCTTTGGCCCTCCTGGATAAATACAACAGCGGCAATAATCAGCGCTGCAATAACCACTAAGCCTACGATTGATATCCAACCGATTTCGCCAACCTGCAGCAGCCCAACCAAGTACTTGATTGCATCTGGAATCCCAGCAACAATACCGGCAAAGATAATGAGTGAGATGCCATTGCCAATGCCTTTTTCGGTGATCTGTTCGCCCAGCCACATCAGAAAAGCTGTACCTGCGGTCAGTACGATTGCAATCATAATGTAAATTAGAATCCTAAGCGACTCTTGAGGAATCGTAAGCGCACCTCTTAAGCCGATGGTCAGTCCAAAACCGTTGATGAAGCCAAGTACAACCGTACCATAGCGGGTATACTGAACAATCTTTTTTCTGCCCTGATCGCCCTCTTTTGATAGTCTTTCCAAATAAGGAATGACGACCGTTAAGAGCTGAATAATGATCGAGGCAGTGATATAGGGCATGATACTTAATGAGAATACAGAGAAGCGTTTCAGGGAGCCACCAGAGAATGTGTTGAAGAAATCAAACAATCCTCCACTGCCCATCATGTTTTGAAGCACTTCACGATCCATAAACGGAATCGGGATGTGAGACCCAATCCTAAAGATCAGAAGCATAAGCAAGGTGAACCCTATTTTCTTTCTAATGCTCGGAACTTTCCAGGCATCCTTCAGGGTTTCAAGTATCAATTTATTCCACCTCTACTTTTCCTCCGGCAGCAGTAATCTTCTCTGCTGCTGTTTTGCTTACCTTATGAACTTTTACGGTTAATGATTTGGTCAATTCCCCGTCTCCGAGTACTTTGACACCATCCTTGACTTTATTGATGAGTCCAGTCTCAAATAAAGCTTCAATGGTAACTTCTTCACCATTTTCAAATCTTTCTTCAAGATCGGATACATTGATGACCTCATATTCTTTTCTAAAATTATTTGTAAAACCGCGTTTCGGGAGTCTGCGGGTAATGGGCATTTGGCCACCTTCGAATCCGGGACGGACACCGCCGCCGGAACGGGCTTTCTGACCCTTGCTGCCACGGCCGGCTGTATTTCCAAGTCCTGAGCCATTGCCTCTTCCAACACGTTTACGTGATTTTGTCGAACCTTCTGCAGGTTTGAGTTCATGGAGTTTCAATATGGACACCTCCTTACTTGGTGCTGCGATACATTATTTTAGAGTATTTCTTCCACTGCCTTGCCGCGGGCTTTGGCAACGTCGACGTCGCGCTTCAGCGCCTTGAGGCCAGCCATCGTTGCATTGACAACGTTATGAGCATTGGAAGATCCCAGTGATTTTGTGAGTATATCTTTAACCCCTGCTACTTCGAGTACAGCACGCACCGGACCACCGGCAATAACTCCAGTACCTTTGGCAGCGGGTTTCAGCAGAACCTCGCCGGCACCAAATTGGCCGAGAATCGGATGCGGGATCGATGTTCCTTTTAAAGGTACAGCAATCAGATTCTTTTTAGCATCTTCTACGCCTTTACGAATAGCCTCCGGAACTTCGGTTGCTTTTCCGAGTCCTGCGCCGACAATACCATTGCCGTCGCCGACGACAACCAGAGCACTGAAGCTGAAACGTCTTCCGCCTTTGACAACTTTAGCAACACGGGCAATGTGTACAATTTTCTCGGTGAGCTCCAGTTTACTAGGATCGATATTTGACAATGATTTTCCCTCCTTTTCTAAAGATTAGAAGTCAAGTCCTGCTTCTCTAGCGGCTTCGGCCAGAGCTGCAACTCTACCGTGATATAGGCTGCCGCCGCGGTCATAGACCACTTTGGTGATTCCTTTATCCAGCACTTTTTTCGCAATGAGTTCGCCAACTTTTTTAGCTCCCTCAACGTTTCCTCCGGACAGCTCTGCTGCTTTAAACTCAGCATCGAGAGAAGAAGCTGCAGCCAGGGTGATTCCAAGGTCATCGTTGATAACCTGGGCATAAATATGGTTTAAGCTTCTAAATACTGCCATACGCGGTCTTTCAGCTGTGCCCTGGATTCTTTTACGGACACTTTTATGCTTATGTTTCAAAATTTTTCTGCGGTCACTCTTTTTAATCAAGCTTTTTCATCCTTTCTACGCGGCAAGAGATTTTGCCCTTACCTTATTTCTTACCGCCGGTTTTACCTTCCTTGCGGCGGATGACTTCTTTTTCGTATTTAATCCCTTTACCTTTATACGGTTCCGGTTCACGTTGCTTACGAACATCTGCAGCAAAATTACCGACTTGTTCCTTATCGATTCCTTTAATGATCACCTTGTTCGGTGCAGGAACTTCGATTTCAATCCCTTCATAGGGTTCCATTTCAACCGGATGAGATTTGCCGACAGTAAGCACAAGTTTTTTACCTGAAAGAGCAGCACGATAGCCTACTCCGACAAGGTCCAAATTCTTGCTAAACCCGTTCGATACACCTTCCACCATATTGGCAAGAAGGGTGCGGGTCAGTCCGTGAAGCGAACGGTAGAAAGGTTCGTCGTTGGGACGGGTAACGCTGATTGTATTTTCTTCTACTTGAATACCGATTTCAGGCCGGAATTCTCTGGTAAGCGTTCCTTTGGGGCCTTTAACGGTAACGACCTGACCTTCTTGTTTAACTTCCACCCCGCCTGGAATGGTGATTGCTTTTCTACCAATTCGAGACATATTCTACACCTCCATCCTTTACCAAATATAGCAGATAACTTCTCCACCCAAACCTTCACTGCGTGCTTGTCTGTCAGGCATGATGCCTTTGGAGGTAGATATCACAGCAACGCCCAAACCTCCTAAAACCTTAGGAATCTGGTCTTTTTTTGCATAAACTCTTAAACCGGGACGACTGATACGTTTCAAACCGGTAATGACTCTTTCCCGGTTAGGGCCGTACTTGAGGTATAATCTCAAGACCCCCTGTTTATTGTCATCAATATATTCATAATCCTTGATAAAGCCTTCCTGTTTCAGCAGTTCGGCCAGAGCCTTCTTGATACTTGAAGCAGGAATTTCTACTTTATCGTGGTAAACCATCCCGGCATTCCGGATCCGTGTCAGGAAATCGGCAATAGGATCTGATGTTGTTGACACTTTTATTTCCCCCTTTCTCCAATAATGCTTACCAACTAGCCTTCGTTACACCAGGCAGTTCGCCTTTATAAGCCAGTTCTCTGAAGCATATCCTGCATATTCCAAATTTCCTCATATAAGCATGCGGGCGGCCACATATTTTGCAGCGGTTATGCACACGTACAGAATATTTTGGTTGGTGACGAACAATCATCGACGTCTTGGCCATATCTTAAGCCTCCTTCATATCTAGTCCTTAAACGGCATTCTGAATGCTTTAAGCAGCTCTTTTGCTTCTTCATCCGTATTGGCCGTTGTTACAAAGACGATATCCATACCTCTAATTTTATCAATTTTGTCAAAATTAATTTCCGGGAAAATGAGCTGCTCTTTAATGCCGAGGGTATAATTGCCTCTGCCGTCAAATGCCTTGGCGGATACTCCCTGAAAATCTCTGACACGAGGAAGCGCTACGTTCAGCAGCCTGTCAACAAACTCATACATCCGGTCACCTCTTAAAGTAACCTTCACGCCAATCGGCATGCCTGCACGAAGCTTAAATGCTGCGATCGACTTCTTCGCCCGTGTTACGACCGGTTTCTGACCCGTAATCGTCATGAGATCATCTACAGCGGAATCTATGGCTTTCGGATTTTGAATCGCTTCTCCCAAACCTATATTGATAACCACTTTTTCCAAACGCGGTGTTTGCATGATATTCTTATAATCAAATTTTTTCTGCAGAGCCGGGGTTATCTCATTTTTATAATAATCTCTTAAGCGAGCCACCAGAGTACCTCCCTTCCAGAATTACTTCTTATTTTCTTCCGGCAAATTGTGTCCGCAATTCTTGCAGACTCTCACTTTACCTTCTCCAGTAATCTTAACACTCTTCCTGGTGACAGAATTACATTCTGTGCAAAACAGCATCACATTGGAGCTGTGAATCGGAGCTTCTTTATCGACAATTCCACCTTGGGGCATATCTTTGGTCGGTTTCTGATGTTTCTTTACAACGTTGACCTTCTCGACCACAACTCTGCCCTTCTGGGTTAGAACTTCAAGAACCTTGCCTTTTTTTCCGGCGTCCTTGCCGGTTATCACCATGACCATATCGCCTTTTCTGACGTTTACTTTTGTTCTTTCGGCGGACATTATTTATTCACCTCCGTCCGGTTTTTTCTATAGTACTTCCGGTGCCAGCGAAACGATTTTCATGTAATCTTTTTCTCTGAGTTCACGGGCAACAGGTCCAAAAATACGCGTTCCTTTCGGACTCTTGTCATCTTTGATAATAACTGCTGCATTTTCGGAGAATCGAATATATGAACCGTCTGGTCTTTTAATTTCTTTGGTAGTACGGACAACAACAGCTTTGACAACATCACCTTTTTTGACAACGCCGCCTGGTGTTGCTTCTTTAACCGCAGCAACGATGATATCACCAATTGATGCGTAACGACGTTTAGAACCACCCAACACACGGATACATAAAAGTTTTTTTGCTCCGGTATTATCTCCCACTTTAAGGGTTGATTCAGCCTGAATCATTGGGCGGAACCTCCTTTCTTAGCTGCTTGATATTTCCTTGGCTTAGAGAATAACCGCTTTTTCAACAACTTTGACCAGTCTCCAGTTCTTTTCTTTGCTTAACGGTCTGGTCTCCATAATCAGGACGGTATCCCCTAGTCTAGCCTCGTTATTCTCATCATGCGCCTTATATTTTTTGGTAACCTTTACTGTTTTATGATAGATTGGATGTTTTTTTCTGGTTTCAATTGCAACAACAATCGTTTTATCCATTTTATCGCTGACAACTTTGCCATATTGCGTTTTGCGCATTGTTCTTTCCAATGTTTTTGCCTCCTTTCCTACCTTAAGCACGTTTGAGCTCGCGCTCACGGAGAATGGTTTTGCCTCTCGCGATCCCTTTACGGACCTCTTTGATCCGCATCGGGTTATCAAGTTGTCCGGTAGCTAATTGGAAACGCAAATTGAATAATTCCGTTTTGAGCCCGTCAATCTGTTTCAGGAGCTCTTCATCGGTCATATCAGGGAAATTCTTATTCTTCGCCATCTGCGCCACCTCCAACCTGTTCTTCAGCCTGATCCTCTTTGCGGACAAACTTGCATTTAATCGGAAGTTTATGAGCTGCGAGCCTTAACGCTTCACGGGCAACTTCCTCAGAAACACCGGCCAGTTCAAACATGACTCTGTTGGGTTTGATAACAGCAATCCAGTATTCCGGAGTACCTTTACCACTACCCATTCTGGTCTCAGCCGGTTTTGCAGTTATCGGCCTGTCAGGAAAGATATTTATCCATACTTTACCGCCACGCTTAATGTAACGGGTCATTGCAATACGAGCTGCCTCAATCTGCCGGTTGGTAACCCAGGCATTCTCGAGCGCCATAAGTCCATATTCACCGTAAACTACTTTAGTACCTCTCTGAGCCTTTCCTTTAAGGCTCGGACGATGTTGTTTACGATGCTTTACTCTGGTTGGTACTAACATTTTATAATCCTCCTTCCTCCTGAACGGACTTCTTGGTCGGAAGAACTTCTCCACGGTAAATCCATACTTTTACGCCGATTTTGCCATACGTTGTATTGGCTTCGGAAAATCCGTAGTCAATGTCTGCGCGCAGCGTATGAAGGGGGACTTTTCCCTCGTTATACCATTCTGTACGGGCAATTTCAGCTCCACCCAGACGTCCGCTGCATGAAATCTTGATCCCTTGAGCGCCTGCACGCATGGTGCGACCTACGGTCTGTTTCATCGCCCTCCGGAAAGAAATACGTTTTTCAAGTTGCTGAGCGACACTGTCAGCCACCAGCTTGGCATCCAGTTCAGGCTTTTTAATTTCAACAATATTAACTGCAACCTGTTTGCCGGTCATTGTTTCTAATGCCTTGCGCAGGTTCTCGACTTCAGCGCCACCGCGGCCAATTACGATCCCGGGTTTTGCGGCATGAACAGATACTTTGACCCGGTTTGCAGCGCGCTCTATTTCAACTTTAGGAACTCCTGCTTGTTGGAGTTTGTTGGTTACAAATTTACGGATTTTTAAGTCTTCGTGGAGGAGCTCCCTGTAGTTCTTATCAGCATACCAGCGGCCTTCCCACGAACGGATAATGCCAATACGAAGACCTTTGGGGTTAACTTTTTGACCCATGCTTTGCCTATTCCTCCTTCTTATCCCCGACGACAACGGTAATGTGACTGGTCCGTTTGCGGATCCTGTCAGCTCTTCCCTGCGCCCGAGGCATGATACGCTTTAAGGTTGGTCCTTGATCAACGAATACTTTGGTAACATACAGATCATCCGGACTCATTTCCAGGTTGTGTTCCGCGTTTGCTACTGCTGACTTCAGCACCTTGCCAACCGGTTCAGCAGATATATTCGGCGTAAATTTCAAGATCGCCATCGCTTCTTCAACTTTCTTACCGCGAATCAGATCTACAACCAGGCGCACCTTGCGAGGAGAGATACGGATAAATTTAGCAACTGCTTTTGTTTCCATTTTTCTTTACCTCCTCTCAACTAGCGTAAGCCGCTCGATTTTTCACTTCCGGCATGTCCTTTGAAAGTCCGGGTCAGTGCAAATTCACCAAGTTTATGCCCAACCATATCTTCTGTAATATAAACAGGTACATGCTTGCGTCCGTCATGGACGGCAATCGTATGACCAATCATCTGCGGGAAAATGGTGGATCGTCTGGACCAAGTCTTCAATACTCTCTTCTCGCCGTTTTTATTCATATCTTCCACCCGTTCTAACAAACGAGCGCTGACATAAGGTCCCTTTTTTAGAGATCTGCCCATTATGAGGTCTCCTTTCGCTTACTTCTTATCTCTACGCTTGACAATGAACTTATTGCTTTGGTTCTTCTTTTTCCTGGTCTTGGCGCCAAGGGCGGGTTTACCCCAAGGAGTGACAGGATTACGTCCAATCGGGTTACGTCCTTCACCACCGCCGTGGGGGTGATCACACGGGTTCATGACTGAACCACGGACTGTCGGACGAATCCCAAGCCAACGGGATCTTCCGGCTTTACCGATCGTCACGTTTTCATAATCCAAGTTCCCGACCTGGCCAATCGTGGCCCGGCACTCGATGTGGATCATTCTCATTTCTCCCGACGGGAGTCTGAGTGTTGCATAACTGCCTTCTTTGGCCATCAACTGAGCTGATCCACCGGCTGAACGGACTAACTGGCCGCCTTTGCCGGGTTTCATCTCAATATTATGAATCAGTGTTCCGACCGGAATATTCTTAAGCTTTAACGTATTGCCGGCTTTAATATCGGCCTGTTCGCCGCTTACAATTTCCTGGCCCACCTTAAGTCCATTGGGAGCAATAATGTAACTTTTAAAGCCGTCAGCATAGTTCAGAAGAGCGATGTTAGCAGAACGGTTCGGATCATATTCAATGCTAGCAACTTTGGCAGGAACGCCATCTTTGATTCTTTTAAAATCTATCAGACGATAACGTCTCTTATGACCGCCGCCTTGGTGACGGACTGTCAAACGTCCTGTATTATTCCTTCCAGCCTTCTTGCGCAGGGGGGCGATAAGGGAACGTTCAGGCTCATTCCTGGTAATCTCATCGAAATTCAGTACAGTCATCTGTCTGCGTCCCGGAGATGTTGGTTTGTACGATCTAATTGGCATTTTTTTCTACCTCCTTTGCCTTAAAACTACAGACCTGCAAATCCTTCAATTTTGTCGCCGGCCTTCAGGGTTACGATAGCTTTCTTCCTGGTAGGTGTCATGCCCGAATAACGGCCCTGACGTTTTTCTTTTCCTTTAACCTTCATGGTGCGAACGTCATCAACTTTAACTTTGAACATTTTCTCTACAGCTGATTTGATTTCAATCTTATTAGCTGCAGTGCTAACCCAGAAGGAGTATTTGTTTTCCTCTACCAATCCGACCGATTTTTCAGAAATGACCGGTCGAATCAGTACGTCACGAGCATCACGCATTGCTCAGCACCTCCTCAGTCCTCATCACAGCCGCCTTGGTAAATACCACAAAATCATATTTCAAAAGATCTATAACATTTAAGGCATCTGCTCTTGAGGTAAGCACTCCCTGAATGTTGCGCGCAGAGACCAGAACGTTATTATCGTCATTGTTCTCGACAACGAGAAGCGCTTTTTTATCAATTTTCAGAGCTTCCAAAAGTTTAACCATTTCTTTGGTTTTTGGCTGCTCAAAGCTGATTTGATCAACCACGATCAGGCTGTTGTCAATCACTTTGCTGGAAAGCGCAGAGCACAGAGCCAGTCTCTTCACTTTCTTAGGAAGCTTTTTACTATAGTCTCTCGGTTTTGGTCCAAATACGATGCCGCCGCCTCTCCAGAGCGGTGAACGGATCGTGCCGGCTCTGGCCCGACCTGTTCCTTTTTGTTTCCAAGGCTTGCGACCGCCGCCTCTGACTTCGCTCCGACCTAATGTAGAATGGGTGCCGACTCTGGCGTTGGCCAGCTGGGCTACAACAGCGGAATGCATAACATGGGTATTGGGCTCTATTCCAAATATCGTTTCATTTAATTCCATTTCTCCAACCGGAGATCCTTGCATATTTACAACCTGTACCTTAGGCATTGCTTTATCCTCCTTTCCTTACGGATTATTTCGCTTTAACCGATTCTTTCAGTATCAGCAGGCTTTTTTTAGCACCAGGTACGCATCCTCGAATAAGGATGTAGTTTTTATCAGTATCAACCCTTACAACTTCAAGGTTTTGAACCGTAACTCTTTCTCCACCCATCCGTCCAGGTAAATTTCTTCCCTTGAAAACACGAGCTGGCCCTTTCGCGCCCATGGAACCTGTACGGTGATGATATTTTGATCCATGACCCATGGGTCCGCGGCGGGCTCCATGACGCTTATGCATACCAGCAAAGCCCTTACCTTTGGAAGTTCCGACTACATCAACTTTGTCACCGGCTGCGAAGATATCTGCTTTGATTTCCTGACCAACTTCGAAGGAATCTGCCTCAGCAGTTCTGAATTCCTTGATGAAGCGCATGAATTTGACACCGGATTTTTTGAAATGACCTTTTTCAGGTTTAGTTGCAAGATTTTCTCTTTTCTCATCAAAACCAACCTGAATTGCATTATAACCGTCTGAAGCTTCAGTTTTTTTCTGCAGGACATAACAAGGACCGGCCTGAACAACAGTCACCGGAATCACTTTTCCGTCTTCTGCAAAAATTTGGGTCATACCCACTTTTTTACCCAGAATTCCTCTAGACACGACGCCACCTCCTGTACACTTTGAAGTGCACCGTCTGAAACGGGGCACGAGAGTGTAATCAATTAATATATTATATGCGTTTAGCAACACTTACCCCAAAGGTGTTCCACACCTCCGGGTGTTTCGTGTCACAAACATATCTATTCTACCACATATTCTAAAAAAACGCCAGACTCTAATTATAATTTAATTTCGATATCTACACCGGAAGGCAGATCCAGTCTCATCAGTGCATCCACTGTTTTCGAGGTAGGATCAATAATATCGATCAATCTCTTGTGTGTTCTCATTTCAAACTGTTCACGGGAATCCTTGTTGACATGCGGAGAACGTAAAATAGTGTAAATACTCTTTTCGGTCGGAAGGGGTATTGGCCCATTGACGCTCGCACCGGTTCTTTTCGCGGTATCAACAATTCTTTCTGCCGACTGATCAAGCGTTTTGTGGTCAAAGGCCTTCAGCCGAATTCTAATCTTTTGGTTCATTTCTTTACCTCCTAAATATATCGCCTGTTAAACAGGACTATTGGCGCAAAAATTCCCTGCCTTACGGCGGAGTCACCGAAGACAGCAACCTTTTGCGTAGAGAGCATCAGGGAAGCTGTGCAGACAATTTCTGGCAGCTTCCCTTAATATCAGCAGCTAATTATTCGACAACTTTGGCTACAACGCCGGACCCAACAGTACGTCCGCCTTCACGGATAGCGAAGCGGAGTCCCTCTTCCATAGCAATGGGGGTGATCAATTCGCACTCGATGGATACACGGTCACCAGGCATAATCATTTCTGTGCCTTCTGGGAGTTTGATTACACCAGTAACGTCGGTTGTTCTGAAGTAGAACTGAGGACGATAGTTGTTGAAGAACGGCGTATGACGTCCGCCTTCTTCTTTACTCAGAATGTAAACTTCACCGCTAAACTTCGTATGCGGTTTAATACTTCCTGGTTTAGCCAGAACCTGTCCGCGCTCAATGTCTTTACGCTCGACACCACGCAGCAGAGCGCCGATATTGTCACCGGCCTGAGCCTGATCGAGCAGTTTTCGGAACATTTCAACGCCTGTGCAAACACTCTTACGCGGTTTTTCAGAAAGACCAACGATTTCAATTTCATCGCCGACTTTAAGGACACCACGCTCTACACGGCCGGTAGCAACAGTACCACGACCAGTGATCGTGAAGACATCTTCTACAGGCATCAGGAATGGTTTGTCTACAGCACGTTCCGGTTGAGGAATATAGCTGTCAACAGCATCCATCAGATTCCAGATTTTGCCGCACCATTCGCAGTCTCTCTGTCCGCATCCGCACTCCAGAGCTTTGAGTCCGGAACCGGGAATAACAGGAATATCATCACCGGGAAATTCATATTCACTTAACAGCTCACGAACTTCCATTTCAACCAGTTCGAGAAGTTCAGGATCATCAACCATGTCAACTTTGTTCAGCCATACAACGATGTAAGGCACACCTACCTGACGGGCAAGAAGGATGTGTTCACGCGTCTGAGGCATCGGGCCGTCAGCAGCGGATACAACCAGGATGGCACCGTCCATCTGAGCAGCACCGGTGATCATGTTTTTAACATAGTCAGCATGGCCCGGGCAGTCAACGTGAGCATAGTGACGGTTTGCCGTTTCATACTCAACATGAGCGGTAGAAATCGTAATTCCGCGTTCACGCTCTTCAGGCGCTTTGTCGATCTGATCAAATGCAGTTGCAACAGCACCGCCGACCTTGGACAAAACAAATGTAATCGCAGCAGTCGTTGTCGTTTTACCATGGTCAACGTGGCCAATTGTACCTACGTTAACGTGCGGCTTGGAACGGTCAAATTTTTGTTTACCCATTTAAGTTTCACTCCTTAAATAAATTTAAAATGTTATTTTTTTGCAGTTAATTTCTATATTAAGCCCCCTGCCGCTTGGCAATAATACCTTCGGCAATATTTTTGGGCACTTCCTCATAGTGATCAAACTGCATTGAATATACGCCCCTGCCCTGAGTACGGGAACGGAGCTCTGTCGCATAACCGAACATCTCCGAAAGCGGCACATAACCACGAATAATCTGGGCACCCGAACGAGCTTCCATACCTTCGATTCTGCCTCGGCGCGAGTTCAAATCTCCGATGACATCGCCCATATATTCTTCCGGCACGGTGACTTCCACCTTCATCATTGGCTCCAGAATTGCGGGGTCTGCTTTGGCAGCCGCTGCTTTGAAAGCCATTGAACCGGCAATTTTGAAGGCCATTTCAGAGGAGTCGACATCATGGTAGGATCCGTCAACGACGGTCGCCTTGATATCCAGAACCGGATACCCGGCCAAGATACCATTTTGAAGGGCTTCTTCTATACCAGCACCGATCGGCGATATATATTCTTTAGGAATAACGCCACCGACAATCTTGCTTTCAAATACAAAGCCAGTGCCCTGTTCTAGCGGTTCGAATTCAACCCAGCAGTGACCATACTGTCCACGTCCACCAGACTGCCGAACATATTTTCCTTCTGCTTTGACATGCTTGCGGATCGTTTCCTTATAGGCTACCTGTGGACGACCCACATTACAGTCAACTTTAAACTCTCTCATCAGTCTGTCAACAATGATTTCCAGGTGAAGTTCTCCCATCCCTGAAATAATGGTTTGTCCGGTTTCTTCATCCGTACGCATCTTAAAGGTAGGATCTTCTTCAGCAAGCTTTGCGAGTGATCCGCCAAGCTTTTCCTGGTCAGCCTTTGTTTTAGGTTCAATTGCAATATGAATAACTGGTTCGGGGAATACCATCGATTCGAGAATAACGCGGTTCTTTTCATCGCATAACGTATCCCCTGTGCTGACATCTTTGATGCCGACAGCTGCAGCGATATCCCCAGCGCGGACTTCATCGACATCTTCGCGGTGATTGGCGTGCATCCGAAGAATACGGCCAATTCTTTCCTTCTTGCCCTTGGTCGAGTTCGTGATATAGGAACCCGCACTGAGCGTTCCGGAATAAACGCGGAAGAAGGTCAATTTTCCAACATAAGGATCCGACATAATTTTAAATGCCAATGCTGAAAAAGGTGCGTTATCATCGGAATGACGCACGTCTTCCTCACCGGTATCCGGATTGACACCCTGGATAGCCGGCACATCAAGAGGCGACGGCATATAATCGACGACAGCATCAAGCAAAGGCTGAACCCCTTTGTTCTTGAAGGATGATCCGCATAAAACCGGAATGAATTTTAAGTTAATTGTGCCTTTGCGGATCGCCTGCTTGATTTCCTGTTCGGAAATCTCTGCGCCCTCCAGATATTTCATCATCAATTCTTCATCGACATCTGAGACAGCTTCCAGCAATTTTTCACGGTATTCCTGCGCCAATTCCATCAGGTCTGCAGGAATATCGGAAACATCGCTTGCTGTGCCGAGGTCATCTGTGTATATTGTTGCTTTCATGGTAACCAAATCCACAATCCCGCTAAATTTGTCTTCAGTTCCAATCGGAAGCTGAATAGGAACAGGATTTGATCCCAGGCGGTCAACAATCATGGAAACTCCACGGAAAAAATCCGCACCGACTCTGTCCATCTTATTTATATAAGCGATACGAGGTACACCGTATTTGTCGGCCTGGCGCCAAACTGTTTCCGACTGAGGCTCAACCCCGCCAACTGAACAGAACACTGCTACAGCGCCGTCCAGCACGCGCAGAGAGCGCTCAACCTCAACAGTAAAATCAACGTGCCCGGGTGTGTCAATGATATTAACATTGTGCCCTTTCCATTGACAGGTGGTAGCTGCAGAAGTAATGGTAATCCCACGCTCCTGCTCCTGAACCATCCAATCCATCGTGGCAGCACCATCATGCACTTCACCGATTTTATGAACACGGCCAGTGTAAAATAAGATGCGCTCTGTGGTTGTGGTCTTTCCAGCATCAATATGCGCCATGATGCCGATATTCCGAGTTTTCTCCAAGGGAACTTGCCTTGCCACTTATTATCAGCCTCTCTATCCAGATAAATAAACTCTAAAGTAACCCCAAGCTAATCATTGTGATTACCAGCGATAATGGGCAAAAGCCTTGTTTGCTTCGGCCATTTTATGGGTATCTTCTTTTTTCTTATAAGAACCGCCAGTATTGTTGGCAGCATCCATTAGCTCTCCGGCCAGTTTTTCCTGCATGGTTTTTTCTCCCCTTTTACGGGCATACTCAACCAGCCAGCGCAGGCCTAGGGTCAGACGACGGTCCACACGTACTTCGATCGGCACCTGATAGTTGGCGCCACCGACTCTGCGTGCTTTGACTTCTAATACAGGCATAACATTTTTTAATGCTGTCTCAAATACTTCGATCGGATCTTTACCGGTCTTATCTTGAATAATCTGAAAGGCATTATAGCAATTCGATTCAGCAACACCTTTTTTGCCATCAAGCATAATCTGGTTGATAAATTTTGTGACGGTCTTATTCTTATAGATTGGATCCGGCAGGATCTCTCTTTTCGCAATATAACCTTTTCTGGGCAACTGTATTCCTCCTTTCTAAAAACACTGCAATAAAATTAGAGTGCAGCCAAAATATAACATATTTTAGGCTACGATACTTATACATTATTTTTTCTTAGGTCTCTTGGCCCCATACTTGGAACGAGCCTGACTTCGGTTTTGAACACCGGTTGTATCCAATGCCCCACGAACGATATGATAACGTACGCCCGGAAGATCCTTAACACGGCCTCCACGAACCAGAACTACGGAGTGTTCCTGAAGGTTATGGCCGATTCCAGGAATATACGTGGTTATTTCAATGCCATTGGTCAGGCGGACACGGGCTACCTTTCTCAGAGCAGAATTCGGTTTTTTAGGTGTTGTGGTATACACTCTCGTACATACCCCTCTCTTTTGCGGAGAACCACCCGAAGGAAAATCCTTGCGTTTCAGTGAATTATGTCCCCATTGCAGAGCAGGAGCGGTCGATTTTGCAATAACCTTTTCTCTCCCTTTGCGGATAAGCTGATGAATTGTCGGCATAACTGCACCTCCTTCCTGTAATAATTATTCTACAAAAATCAGATGGTTTTTGGCAACCAAGAAAGCTGTTTATAGGAACCCTAGTCATTCAGAATGGCTGCGACTGCAGCACCTACTTTAATACCACAGGCTTTACCCAATTCAGTCATCGTAGGAACTTCCTTGATTTCAATTTGTCTGACAGCACACATCTCCAGGATCGGGCGAAGAAGCTTTTGATCTGCATCCTTGGCAAGATAAATACTGCCGACTTCGCCTTTCTCCAGCGCCCGGCTGGTTTGTTTAAAACCAACCACAACTCTTTGCGTTTTTTTTATAGATTCATCAAGCATTTTAAAATGCTCTCCTCCCCTATTCTAAAATCAGACTATACTATTTTAGCAGTAGCCTATTTCCATGTCAAGAACACAATTGCTCTAGACTTCAGTCCTGGACTGAAGGGCCCCGCTGTCTGTGACCTTCAGGGTGCGGTATTTGGACATCCCGGTACCAGCAGGGATTAGTTTTCCGATGATGACATTCTCTTTCAGGCCAATCAGCGGATCGACTTTTCCTTTAATAGCAGCTTCCGTGAGTACTCTGGTTGTCTCCTGGAAAGATGCTGCCGAGAGGAAGGAATCGGTAGCGAGAGAAGCCTTGGTAATTCCGAGCAGAACCGGACGGCATTCAGCAGGTTCTCCGCCTTCCTGCAAGACTTTCGCGTTTTCCTCCTCAAACTCGAAGATATCGATCAGTCCACCGGGTAGAAGGCTGGTGTCTCCGGCTTCTTCTATCTTAACTTTTCTGAGCATCTGCCGGACCATCACCTCGATATGCTTGTCATTGATATCAACGCCCTGCAGACGGTATACCCGCTGCACTTCTCCGAGCAGATAGACCTGTACACCGATTATTCCCTTGATCTTCAGCGTATCATGAGGATTAATGCTGCCTTCGGTCAATTCGTCACCTGGGGAAATGACCTGGCCATTCTTGACTTTGAGGCGGGAACCAAACGGTATGGTATAGATTCCTTGTTCCCCGGTTTCGCTCGTGACTTCCACTTCTCTGCGGCCTTTGACTTCTCTAATCGTAATTGTGCCACTGATTTCGGAGATAATCGCCTGGCCTTTGGGCTTGCGTGCTTCAAACAGTTCCTCTACCCTCGGCAGACCCTGAGTAATGTCGTCTCCGGCAACACCACCGGTGTGGAAAGTACGCATCGTAAGCTGGGTTCCAGGTTCACCGATAGATTGGGCAGCGATAATGCCGACTGCTTCGCCGATTTCAACCTGACGTCCGGTGGCAAGGTTTCTGCCGTAGCATTTCTTGCAAACGCCGTAACGGGTCTTACAGTTCAGCACGGACCTTATCTCAACTTTGTCATAAACATCAGCAATCGCTTTAGCTTGTTCTTCACTGATTTCGTAATCGGGAGAAGCCAGCAGTTCGCCTGTTTCAGGATGACGGATCTCTCTTACCAGGAACCGTCCTACCAGACGTTCTTCCAGTTTCTCGATCATTTCACTGCCTTCCTTGATGTCTTCGACCATAATGCCTTTATCGGAGCCGCAATCATCCTCCCGGACAATGACATCCTGGGATACATCGACGAGTCTGCGGGTCAGATACCCGGAGTCGGCAGTTCTGAGTGCGGTGTCAGCCAAACCTTTACGCGCACCGTGCGAAGAGATAAAGTACTCCAACACAGTCAGGCCTTCACGGAAGTTGGCTTTAATAGGCAGTTCAATCGTTCGGCCTGACGGGTCTGCCATCAGTCCGCGCATCCCTGCCAGCTGACGCAGCTGCTGAATATTACCACGCGCTCCGGAATTGGCCATCATATAAACCGGATTAAACTTATCCAGTGATTCCATCAAAGCTTTCGTTACGGAATCATTGGCTTTAGTCCAGATTTCGATAACAAGGATCTTGCGCTCTTCATCGGTAATGAGACCGCGTCGGTACTGCTGTTCGGTCTTGGCAACAGCAATATCCGCCTCGGCCAGAATCGTTCTCTTGACTTCGGGAACCTGGATATCGTCAATACCGACCGTGACTCCGGCTCGTGTCGAAAACTTAAAGCCTAGATTTTTTATTCCGTCCAGCAATAAGGCTGTCTTCTCGTAACCGCAAAAACGGTAAGTCTTGGCAACAATTTTATCTAAAGACTTCTTAGTGACCATTTCGTTTATATAACCGGCTTCTTCAGGAATAACGGTATTGAAAATGAGTCTTCCTGTCGTTGTCTCCAGAAGTTTTCCATCCTTGCGCACCTTGATCAAGGCTTGAAGATGGACAGCTTTGGAATTGTACGCCAGAACCGCTTCATCCAGATCCTTGAAGATCTTGCCTTCACCAAGGGCTCCAGGTCTTTCCATTGTCAGATAGTAGCAGCCCAGAACCATATCTTTGGTTGGTGAAGCTACCGGGCGTCCGTCTTTCGGGTTCAGGATATTGTGCGCAGACAGCATCAGCAGCCGAGCTTCAGACTGGGCCTCAGCGGAAAGCGGCACGTGAACCGCCATCTGGTCCCCATCGAAGTCGGCATTGTAAGCCGTACAAACGAGCGGGTGAATCTGCAGAGCCTTACCTTCGACAAGGATAGGCTCAAAAGCCTGAATTCCAAGTCTGTGCAGCGTTGGGGCACGGTTCAGGAGCACTGGATGCTCAGCAATGACTTTTTCCAGGACATCCCATACTTCCGGTCTTACCCTTTCCACCATTCGCTTGGCGCTTTTAATATTATGGGCATAACCCTCATTAACTAAGTTTTTCATCACGAAAGGCTTAAACAGCTCAATCGCCATCTCTTTCGGCAACCCGCACTGGGAAAGCTTCAGTGTCGGCCCTACAACGATAACAGAACGGCCGGAATAGTCAACACGTTTTCCTAAAAGGTTCTGACGGAATCTTCCCTGCTTGCCTTTCAGCATATCACTCAACGATTTTAGCGGCCTGTTGCCGGGTCCGGTAACCGGCCGTCCGCGACGGCCATTGTCAATCAGTGCGTCAACAGCTTCTTGAAGCATTCTTTTTTCGTTCCGGACAATAATATCAGGAGCGCCAAGGTCAAGAAGCTTTTTCAGCCTGTTATTTCTATTAATAACCCTGCGGTACAGATCATTCAGGTCGGAGGTTGCAAACCTTCCGCCATCCAGCTGAACCATCGGCCGCAGTTCTGGTGGAATAACCGGGATCGCATCAAGAACCATCCATTCCGGACTGTTTCCGGACTGTTTAAATGCTTCGACAACTTCCAGACGTCTGATCGCCCTGATTTTCCGCTGACCGGACACTTCCTTAAGCTCGGTGCGAAGTTCTTCGTTCAGTTTATCCAGATCAATCTCGGTTAATAACGCCTTGATGGCCTCAGCACCCATCTCCGCCTTGAAGCCACTGCCGTATTTTTCCCTGGCCTCCCGGTATTCTGTCTCGGTAAGAAGCTGTTTTTTCATCAGGGAGGTATCCTTTGGATCAACAACGATATACGCGACAAAATATAGAACTTTTTCCAGGGAACGTGGTGACATGTCCAGCAGAAGCCCCATTCTGCTCGGAATCCCTTTGAAGTACCAGATATGGGAAACCGGCGCAGCCAGCTCAATATGTCCCATTCTCTCGCGGCGGACTTTAGACCTCGTTACTTCAACACCGCATCGGTCACAAATAATGCCTTTATAACGGACTCTCTTATATTTACCGCAGTGGCACTCCCAGTCACGGGTAGGGCCAAATATTTTTTCACAGAAAAGGCCTTCTCTTTCGGGCTTTAAGGTGCGGTAATTAATGGTTTCAGGTTTTTTTACTTCCCCATAGGACCATTTGCGGATCATCTCCGGAGAAGCCAACCCGATACGCATCCTCTCAAAATTATTCACATCAAGCACGGTATTCTCTCCTTTCGCCCATCAAGCTTTCTCGATCTAAACGCACACTTTACTTGTAATCCGGATCAAAATCATCATCCATGTTGTCGCTGAAATCATTGTCCAGATCATTAACAAGATCATTACCAAGGTCAGACTCGGGAACACTCAGGACAGGGAAATCTTCAGTTTTGTCATTCAAATCGCCATCCAAATCTTCATCAAGAGTCTCATCTTCATTATCATAGCCAATGCCGCTTTCGTCATTGGCATCAATCACGGAATACTGATCATCCATTCCCAGTTCATGGGCAACTTCTGTGACATCATCATCCAGATCCTTAATTTCAATTTCCTGATCTTCTTCCGAAAGTACGGAAACATCAAGTCCAAGGCTCTGCAATTCCTTGATGAGTACCTTAAACGATTCTGGCACACCCGGCTCAGGAATATTCTCACCTTTGACAATTGCTTCGTAGGTCTTGACCCTACCTACCACATCATCGGACTTAACGGTAAGTATCTCCTGCAGCGTAAACGATGCGCCATAAGCTTCAAGTGCCCAAACTTCCATCTCACCGAAGCGCTGACCACCGAACTGCGCTTTCCCGCCGAGCGGCTGCTGGGTGACCAGCGAGTACGGCCCTGTAGAACGGGCATGGATCTTGTCATCAACAAGATGGTGAAGTTTCAGCATATACATGTAGCCAACAGTAACTTCATTATCAAAAGGCTCACCGGTACGGCCGTCATAAAGAACGGATTTTCCATGTCCGGGAAGTCCGGCCTTTCTCAAGGTATCAAAGACATCATCTTCTCTGGCTCCGTCAAAAACCGGTGTGGCAATATACATGCCCAGTGCTTTCGCCGCCCAACCAAGATGGGTTTCCAGAACCTGTCCGATATTCATACGGGATGGAACACCGAGCGGGTTCAGAACGATTTCAATCGGCGTGCCGTCCGGCATAAAGGGCATATCCTCCTGGCGCATAATTCTGGAAATAACCCCTTTGTTTCCGTGTCTTCCTGCCATTTTATCGCCGACGGATATCTTACGTTTCTGGGCAATATAGACTCTTACGAGTTGGTTGACCCCAGGGGCCAGTTCATCGCCGTTCTCACGCTTAAATACTTTAACATCAACAACTTTTCCGGCCTCGCCATGCGGAACACGTAAAGAAGTATCCCTGACTTCTCTGGCTTTCTCACCAAAGATTGCTCTTAGCAGGCGTTCTTCAGCCGTAAGCTCCGTTTCCCCTTTCGGAGTAACCTTGCCCACTAAGATATCTCCAGGGCGCACTTCGGCACCGATCCGGATAATACCACGTTCGTCAAGATCTTTCAAAACATCTTCTCCGACGTTTGGAATATCTCTGGTAATCTCTTCAGGCCCAAGTTTGGTATCCCGGGCATCTGCTTCGTATTCCTCAATATGAATGGACGTAAAATAATCTTCTTTAACCAGCTTCTCGCTGATCAGAATAGCATCCTCATAGTTGTATCCTTCCCAGGGCATAAACGCTACCAGAACGTTTCGCCCGAGGGCAAGTTCACCGTTATCTGTTGACGGGCCGTCGGCAATTACCTGACCAGCATCGATTCTCTGGCCTTTGACAACAATCGGTTTCTGATTGATACAGGTTCCCTGGTTGCTGCGCGTGTATTTCAAAAGTCTATTCCGGGTTGTTGTACCATCATTGTTTTGAATGATGATCTCATCGGAAGTAACCCGTAAAGCAGTTCCTTCTTTTGGAGAAACCAGACAAACACCGGAATCAACAGCAGCCTTATACTCCATGCCGGTGCCAATATACGGCGCATCTGTTTTGAGTAGAGGCACAGCCTGGCGCTGCATGTTGGAACCCATCAGAGCACGGTTAGCATCGTCATGCTCGAGGAATGGAATCAAGGCGGTGGCAATCGATACCATCTGCTTCGGCGATACGTCCATATACTGAATGTTTACCGGCGGAACCAGGACGAAATCTTCACCGTGGCGCGCTTCGATCTTTTCGCTTAAAAACTCCCCATTTTCACCAACCGCGGCATTGGCCTGGGCAATAATATATTTTTCCTCTTCATCAGCTGTTAAGTAATGGATCTCATCCGTCACTTTGCCATTTTCTACTTTGCGGTAAGGTGCCTCAATAAAGCCATACTCATTAATGCGGCCATATGTGCTGAGTGAACCAATCAAACCAATGTTTGGACCTTCAGGCGTTTCAATCGGGCACATCCGGCCATAGTGGGAATGATGCACGTCACGCACTTCAAATCCGGCTCTCTCTCTGCTTAAACCGCCAGGTCCCAGCGCGCTGAGACGGCGTTTATGCGTGAGCTCGGCCAGCGGATTGGTCTGGTCCATAAACTGCGACAACTGGCTGCTGCCAAAAAACTCTTTAATCGCGGCCACGACTGGACGTATATTGATCAGTACCTGAGGCGTAATTCCCTCAATGTCCTGAATCGTCATTCTTTCTCTTACCACTCTCTCCATACGGGAGAGACCGATTCTAAACTGATTCTGAAGAAGCTCGCCAACCGAACGCAAACGTCTGTTACCAAGATGATCAATATCATCAATATGTCCTTCACCATTGATTATTTTAAGCATCCGAGAAATCGATGCGATGATGTCCTCAGGTGTCAAATGCCGTATGTTTTTGGGAATATCCAAACCCAGTTTGTTATTCAGCTTATAACGACCTACTTTTGCCAGATCATATCTTCTAGGATCAAAGAACAAGGATTCCAGAAGACTGCGGGCACTCTCCACCGTAGGCGGTTCTCCAGGACGAAGACGTTTATAAATCTCAACCAGCGCTTCTTCTGTTGATTCCGTATTGTCTCTTTCCAGCGTAATTTTAACGTTCTCATTGTCAGCGAACGCTTCGAGAATCCGGCCATTGGTTGAATAGCCTAGGGCTCTGATCAGTACAGTAGCCGGTAGTTTACGGGTTCTGTCAACCCGGACAAAAATATTATCATTAATATCTGTCTCAAATTCCAGCCAGGCACCGCGGTTCGGAATAATCGTTGCGCCGTAAAGCTTTTTACCGCTGGTGTCGATTGTTTCAGAATAATAAACGCCGGGTGATCTTACCAACTGACTGACAATAACACGTTCCGCACCATTAATAATGAAGGTGCCTTTATCGGTCATCAGGGGAAAGTCCCCCATGAATACTTCCTGCTCTTTAACCTCTCCTGTTTCCTTATTAATAAGGCGTACTTTGACTCTGAGAGGCGCTGCAAACGTAACATCACGTTCTTTACATTCCTCGACCTCATATTTTGGATCGCCGAGGCTGTAGTCTATGAATTCCAAAACCAGATTTCCGGTAAAATCCTGAATTGGGGAAATGTCGCGAAACATTTCGCGCAGCCCTTCCTTCAGAAACCACTCGTAGGAATTCTGTTGAATTTCGATTAAGTTGGGCATATCCAGAACTTCCCGAAGCCTCGCATAACTTGCCCGTTCTCTTGTTCCAACTTTGATAGGATTCACCATGCCGTTTCACCCTTCCAGTGTTTTTTCCTGATCGTTCCAACAGAAAACTAGATAATCAAGAAATAATTATAATTGTTTGCGAATACCTTAATACAAATATCCATTACTATCCAAACACCAAAAAGCAAAGAGCAGATAGGCATAAACAACCAAAAGCAAGGCTTTTGGGAAAAAACCTCGCTTCAATGTTTATGGAGCTGCCTCACATGAGATGCAATACATCCACACTATTATCTCCCAACTTTATTGGTTTGTCTTAGCTTAAGATCACAGTGACAGTTATTAATCCTAACAAGTATACCGATATTTGTCAAGTATATTTTATTTACTAATCATCATTCCTGCAACATTTTTCTGGCATTATAGGTTAAATATCTATTATTATATATTAAATTCCAAAAAGTTAAAGGCATTTAGATATTTTTTGCCTGTTTCTACATTCCATTAGTCTGGTTCAGAACACATTTGACATCCGCGAGCACCCGGCGTCAAATAAAAACTGAACCGGCTTAAGCATGGCCGGTTCAGTCTGCGGTACATTTTTGTTTCAGATTATTTTACGTCTACGCCGGCACCAGCTTCAACAAGTTTAGCTTTGATGGCTTCAGCTTCTTCTTTGGCAATTTTTTCTTTGACAGGTTTCGGTGCGCCGTCAACAAGATCTTTAGCTTCTTTTAAGCCCAGGCCAGTGATTTCACGGACAACTTTGATGACGTTGATCTTTGCAGCACCAGCGCTGGTCAGGATAACATCAAATTCTGTTTGCTCTTCAGCAACAGGAGCAGCAGCACCAGCTGCCGGGGCAGCCATAACAGCTGCGGGAGCAGCAGCGCTTACACCAAACTCTTCTTCGAAAGCTTTAACGAGCTCAGCAAGCTCAAGAACAGTCATACCTTTTACGGCTTCTAAAATTTCAGCAGTTTTGGACATTAGAATATCCTCCTTAAAATAATTCACATATTTTTTATTTTTGTTTTGACCAGTCATTAGATCTGTTAACATCCGGTACCGTCCAAATCTTCGTGTCAGATGTTGGATAGTCCCAGAGTCCGCGCATGTATCGGGCCTCGGGCATCGAATCCCATGCCTCGACTATGCCTGGGCTTCTTTAAGTTTACGAACTTCTTCCAAAGCATAACCAAATTTGCGGATAGGCCCTTGCAGAACATTGACCATTCCTTGAAGCGGGCCTTGCATTCCAGCAAGTACCTGGGAAAGAAGAACTTCTCTGGACGGAAGATTTGCGAGATCTTTTACTTTTTCAGCGTTAATGACCTTGCCGTCAAGAACCCCGGCCTTAATGGTCAGGCTCTTGTTTTTCTTGCTGAATTCACTGAGAATCTTCGCAGGAGCAACAGGATCTGTAGAAAAGGCTAAAGCAGTAGGACCTTCCAGAAATTCAGCCAAACCGGTAATCCCGATTTCATCTGCAGCCCGGCGAACCATTGTATTTTTCAATACGCGATATTCAATACCAGCCTGGCGCAGTTCTACTCTCAAATTGGTCACCTGCGATACCGTCAGACCTCTGTAGTCTGCCAGAATCACTCCGTTTGCACCTTCAAACTTCTGTTTGATATCTTCAACAACTTTTTGCTTCTCTTCAAAATTTGGCATACACACACCTCCTTCCGAACGCATACTGTCGTATGCGTTTCGTTGCCATCCATGGCTGTCAATAAACAAGCCTCTGCTGGGCGCAGAGGCAAGATTATTAATGTCTTTCATGTCTTCAAAAGACGATCTTGTCTCCACCTCGGCAGGATATTAAGCTCAATAAAGCGCCTGCTTTCTACAGCGGAAAATTTATTAATTTTTTTCAGTCTAGTCGGGTATATCTCAGCCCTTAAAAAGTCTTTAGACAATTTTCAAAGGATTGATTTTCACTCCTGGTCCCATGGTGGAAGATACCGTTACGCTACGGACATACTGTCCTTTGGCAGCTGCAGGTTTTGCTTTTGTGACAACTTCGGCAATGGTTTTGTAGTTGTCCATCAGCTTATCCTGATCAAAAGAAACCTTGCCGATCGGTACATGGATAATACCGGCTTTATCAGCCCTGTATTCCACTTTACCGGCTTTAATCTCTTTAACTGCTCTTTCGACATCAAACGATACAGTTCCGGTCTTCGGGTTCGGCATGAGGCCCTTAGGTCCCAAAAGCTTACCCAGCTTACCGACAGTACCCATCATATCCGGTGTCGCTACAGCAACGTCAAAACCAAACCAACCTTGTTGAATTTTCTCAACCATTTCTTCAGCTCCGACAAAATCAGCGCCGGCAGCTTCGGCTTCCTTGGCTTTGTCTCCCTTGGCAAAAACAAGTACACTTAAAGTTTTGCCTGTTCCATGTGGAAGAACAACCGCTCCGCGGATCTGCTGATCAGCATGGCGGGTATCGATTCCTAATTTGAAAGCAACTTCAACTGTCTCATCAAATTTTGCTTTGGCATTGGTTTTTACAACACCAATTGCTTCGGCCGGCTCAAACACAGCCTGATTATCAAATGCTTTTAAAGCATCAAGGTATTTCTTACCTCTTTTTGGCATCTTTCTTTAACCTCCTTGTGGTCTTCGGGCCAAACCCTCCCACATTGTTCAACGGAATCAAACAATATCGATTCCCATACTGCGCGCAGTACCTTCGACCATACGCATTGCAGCTTCAATGCTTGCTGCATTTAAGTCTTTCATCTTTTGTTCAGCAATTTCCCTAACCTGATCTTTGGTCACTTTCGCAACCTTTTGCTTGTTCGGAACAGCGGAACCAGACGGAATGTTGGCTGCCTTCTTAAGCAATACGGATGCCGGCGGAGTCTTCAGAACAAAAGTAAAGGAACGGTCTTCATAAATCGTAATCTCTGCAGGAATGATCAGTCCAGCCTGATCCTTCGTTCTTTCATTGTATTCTTTGCAGAAGCCCATGATATTAACACCGTGCTGACCCAAAGCAGGACCAACCGGAGGTGCCGGATTTGCCTTACCTGCGGTGATTGCCAATTTTACCAGCCCAATAACTTTCTTTGCCATAATTACACCTCCTTGCTGTGGAATATCTATTTAGTCAAGCTTTTCCACTTGCCCAAACTCGAGTTCGACCGGCGTCTCTCTCCCAAACATGGAAACCGAGACCCTGACTTTTTGCTTTTCTTCGAGGACCTCTTTCACAACACCAATAAAGTCTTTGAACGGACCGGAAATGACCCGGACAGACTGCCCGACAACAACGTCAATCTTGGTGCGGATTTTCTCGAGTCCCATTTGGCGTAAAATAACAGCGACCTCTGGATCCAGAAGCGGAATCGGTTTGCTGCCGCTTCCTACAAACCCGGTCACCCCAGGTGTATTGCGGACCACATACCAAGAGTCGTCAGTCATGTCCATCTCCACTAAAACGTAACCTGGAAACACCTTGCGTTTGGAGATTTTTTTCTTGCCGTTCTTTATTTCGATCTCGTCTTCCATAGGAACTAAAACGCGAAAAATTTTATCCTCCATATTCATGGATTCCACGCGTTTTTCCAGATTTGTTTTCACCTTGTTCTCATATCCGGAATAAGTGTGAATAACATACCAGTTCTTCGTCATTAACCGAAAGCCTCCTAAGAAAGATTCATCCAATTGTCAAATGAATTGTTAAATACCAAGCAAGTTGGTCATTGCGTAAGTCAAGCCACTGTCTACAATCCAAATCAACAAAGCAACAATTGCCACAGAAACAAGCACGACACCGGTATACGTCAGCAACGTCTGACGAGTCGGCCAATGTACTTTTTTCAGCTCAAGCCCAACCTCACGAAAAAAAGCAAACCGTTTTCCGGGGTTCTTAAACCTATTAAGAAAGCCGCCTTTTGCACCTGTGGTATCTGCTTTCTTTGCCACTGCCATATTTTCACATCCTTAACGGAATATTCTTCCGGTTCGTACTATTTTGTTTCCTTATGAACAGTATGAGCTTTGCAAGTTCTGCAATATTTTTTGATCTCTATACGATCTGGGTCATTTTTCTTATTCTTATTGGACTGATAATTTCTGTTTTTGCACTCAGTACAAGCCAATGTAATTGCAACACGCATTCGGAACACCCCCCCGGCAATGGCATTAAACTGCATATTTTACAAGTCGCACAGAATAATTTAACACAATAATAAAGTCTTTGTCAAGGAAGATTCCTTTGTATGCCGCAAATAAACTGTGAAATTCTCTTGCCAAAATAGGCAGAACGAATTAGGATTGTATTATTGTCGATATTTATTCATTATATCATAACTGTGCTTAGAAAATAAAAAAAGAATTAGAGGTCTGTCTTATGTCCAATCCAGATTATCCAAACATTTTTGATGCCCATGCCCATATTTTTCCGCAAAAAGTAGCTCCCAGGGCAGTCAATTCCATCTTGTCCTTCTACGACGAACTTATTCAAGATATGGAGCCTGGAAAAGGAACCGCCTCCGATCTGATCGCTTCCGGCGCAGGCGTCGGGATCAACCGCTTTTTGATTTCCTCCACCGCTACGAGAACAGAACAAGTCGAGTCAATCAACGATTTCATTGCCGGTGTTTGCACCGATTCGCGGTTCGTCGGCTTCGGCACCATGCATCCTGAATTTCCTAATCCTCAACTGGAAATCGAGCGGGTACTTTCACTCGGTTTAAAAGGTTTAAAGCTTCACCCGGATTTTCAGGAATATAACATTGATAATCCATCTTTGTTTCCTATATACGAGGCAGCAGAAAGCAAATTGCCGATCCTTTTTCATGTCGGAGATACGCGCACGGATTACTCCAATCCGCACAGACTTGCCCACATTCTGAAAATATTTCCTAATTTGGTGGTGATTGCAGCCCATCTGGGTGGCTGGAGTATGTGGGATGATTTTGACCACAGCCTGTTCAAACGAAATGTCTACATCGATACGTCCAGTTCCCTGATGTTAACAGAAAAAGAAACAGCCGTTGAAATTATCCGCTCCCATGGTGTTGACAAAGTCCTGTTTGGCACGGATTACCCGATGTGGTCTCCCGAAGCCGAACTTGAGCGTTTCCTATCTCTTGGCCTGACGAAAGAGGAAAACCAGAAAATTCTCTGGGAAAACGGCAGAAAACTGTTTGGCCTGCAGCTGTAAACCCTACAATACTATCAAATCAAGCTGCATCTAGTCTTCTTCAGACACTCATTTCCATCTCCAGATTCAGCAGCCGGGAGGACTCCTTCGCAAACCAGCGAATGCTGTAGGTAACAACAGACAATTCAATCAGTGCATGATAGTAAAAGCTTGTCGAGGGTGTATTCTCCTGCCATTCATTCAAAATAGCGTGCAGTTTGCTCCAGACACGTAATTCGGGAAACTGAGCTGCCTCTTCTCCCTTGACCTTCTTCTGAAGCTGCAGATTGTAGCTTGTTGCACTGAACATCACATTGTGCAGCATTTCAAAAACATGTTCAAATTCAGCACTCACCGCCGGATCATTGGCTTCCTCCCGGCGGGTTTTTCGTTCTGCGGCAAGAAAAAGCAAATCCTGCGATCTTTGCCAGAGGCCCCGGCTGTAATTTAAATATTCCTTATATAATGGTTTACGGGCCTTGGGATCTTTCTTGTTTTTACCGAACCACAAAACGTTCCACTCTTTGCGGTATAAATCATACAAATTCTCAGCTTCCTGAAACAAGCTGTTGAATTCCGCTTTATTTTTATGCATTTCTTCTTCGGAAGCCAGGTTCAGGTATAGATACCGGTTCACTGCATCGACAAACATCCGGACAGCAAAATTATTTAGTTCAATCAGTTTATCCTCAAGCACTTTTTGGTAACGCGGAGGTACGATCGTCAAATTGATCACATTGGCTGTCACCAGTCCGATAAGGATGGCCAGCGACCTTGAAACGGCATGGGACAAAAACTGCTCCTGTGGAGAAGCCAGGATAAAAATAGCTGAAATGACCGCCAGTACGATCTGGTTTGGCACTTTAATCACTGTCGTAAATATGATGATCAGAACGATCGTTGCAAGTGCCATACTCAGAAACTGCAGCGGTATGGCCAGTCCGATCGCCACAGCCACAATAATTGCAATGATGTTTACCATAATTTCTTCGAGCGCATTTCGAAAACTTCTTCCGAGTGATTGCTGCATACAAACCACTGCCGATGTCGCAGCAAACAAAGATGGCTCAATATCCAAAAGGATACAGATATAAACACTGACTGCCACAGCGAGACTTGTCTTTAACGTCCTGGCTCCGATATTCATTCCACAGCTCCTTAAGGTTTATTCCTTGTGTTTATTGTCTTATGATAACACAACCTGTCCCGAATAATAAACCCGCACCCAAACACTTCTTTTTTCTCTGAAGCATACAGTATGAAAAAGGAAGTGTGTTTCTTGAAAATTCATGTTGTAAGCTCAGGACAGAGCATCTATTCCATTGCCCGCAAATACGGGGTCTCACCCCAGAAAATAATTGCGGATAATGAACTGACCAATCCAAATCAGCTGGTTGTCGGGCAGACGCTGGTCATTCTGGAAAGTAGCGGGACACATACGGTTACCGCCGGTGAGTCGCTTTATCTGATTGCCCAAAAACACGGAGTAACGGTGAATGCTTTACTCGCCGCCAATCCACGGATAACAGATCCGAGCCGTATCTATGCCGGTCAGACTATTGCGATTCCGGCAGCAGCTGCCAGCTATGGAACGATAGAAGTGAACGGGTATGCCTTTCCGAATATTAACAGAGACATTCTCCGAAAAAGCCTTCGCCATCTTACATATCTTAGTATCTTCAGTTATCAGGTCAACGCGGACGGCACCCTGAATACGATTCCGGATGAACCGCTGATTCAGGCAGCAAGAGAAGCCCAGACAGCTCCACTAATGGTCATTACGAATATCCAGCAGGGCGGAAGCTTCAACAGTACGCTGGCCAGATCCATCCTGACGAACCAGACTGCTCAGAATACTTTAATCAGTCAGGTTATCAGAACGCTGAGAGAAAAAAACTATTACGGCCTCGATATTGATTTTGAATATATCTATCCATCCGACCGGGAAAACTATAACAACTTTCTCCGAAGGATCGTTAATACGCTCCGCCCTTTAGGCTATCCTGTGACGACAGCTCTCGCTCCTAAGCTGACTGCCGATCAAAAAGGTCTGCTATACGAAGCCCATGACTATCCTGTTCACGGGGCTCTGGCCAACCACGTCATCCTAATGACCTATGAATGGGGCTACACCTACAGCCCACCCAAAGCAGTCGCTCCTGTAAATGAAGTGCGCAAAGTATTGACCTATGCGGTGTCGGCTATTCCGAGACAGAAAATCTTTATGGGTATCCCCAATTATGGCTATGACTGGACCCTTCCATACGTTTCCGGTACTGCCGCCAGAACAGTCTCCAACAGCGGGGCGGTAGATCTGGCCAGAACTGAAAAGATAGCAATCCATTATGATTCAACAGCGCAGTCTCCGTATTTTACCTACTACGACGATGCCAGCAAAAAGCACGAAGTATGGTTTGAAGATGCCCGAAGCATCTATGCCAAACTGACCCTGGCCAAAGAATTTCGGATCGGGGGCATAAGCTACTGGACGATCGGAAGATATTTTCCCCAGAACTGGCTGGTTTTAAGATCTTTATACAATGTAAAGAAACTGCTTTAAAATTTTATGGTATAAGACTTGTTCACTCCTCAAACAATATACTTGCAACAAATTTTTTTAAGTGCAGACCAAAGGAGGAACAGTATTAATGAAACACAATCCGGATGACCGCAGGGATAATGCCGACAGAATCCAAAAAAATATTAATCACACGATCCAGAATATGGAGCTTGCTGATGAAATGATTGCGAAAACTGATGATCCTAAAAGTAAGAAAGATCTGAAAGAGAAGAACGAACGGAGGCGTGATGCGCTAAACGGAATGAGGGCGGAAATCCGGGACGAAGCCCTGGATAAAAAAAGAGAGTATGAATAGATCCAAAAAATAGCAGCCAGGCAACAGCCTGGCTTTGTTTTTGAATTAGACCGGTTAAATTTGTTCTATTTATTGATAACCCCATATCAATGATAGCAATCCCAAAAATTACTTGCTATAATTTAGAGTGCATATTGACTAGTACCTTAGTACTGGCATTGAATGGGGGTAATCCGAAAAAGTGAGTGCAATAAAAGTAATGGTCGTTGACGACTCTCTGTTTTCAAGAACACTCATTGTGGAAATACTTCGCGACAGCGGCTTGGAAGTCGTCGGGGAAGCCGATTCCTACGACAGCTTAATCGAAACATATGAACGGTGCAGACCCGATGTCGTAACGATGGATATTGTTATGCCGGATATGGACGGATTTGAGTGCAGCCGTGCCCTTTTTGTAAAAGACCCCAATGCAAAGATTATTCTTGTCAGCTCGATGAAAGATGAAGAATCGGAAGTTGAAGCGCGCCGCATCGGGATTTCCGGATACATTCAAAAACCTGTTGACAGCGACTACCTGGTCCAGATGATCAACAACGTTATGGCACCGGATATTCATTATGACCATCTGCTTGCCTATGGTCTGGAAACCTTTAAGGAATCTCTAACCCAGAATATTGCCCGGATGACCAAATCACCCGTTTCTTTTGCTTCATACGAAAATTTTGGAGACCATTACTTATCCCAGGGAATTACAGCTGTTATCGGGCTGATCGGCCGCCACTCCGGATCTATGATCTTAGATATGTCGATGGAGACAGCGGAAAGAATTGTTGAGATGCTCCTGAAACGCGCTCATAGAAACCGTGAAGAGGTATTGTCCATGGTTGCCGAATTGGCCAATATTATTGCCGGAGTTGCCTGCTCGATGCTGAATAAGTCCGATAAAACTTATAGTCTGAGCGTTTCTCCACCCAGTCTGTTTTACGGTACCGGGACCGAAATTATGAGTCCGAATCTTAAAATGGATGCCGTGACGGCAGGAACCAACTTCGGGAATATTTTCCTAGGTGTTGGTTTTAAGAAGGGGTCGAGTATATGGATGTAAGTATCATTAATCCTCTTCTGACTGCTTTTACAGAAGTTCTGCCGCAGCTCGGCTTCCAGTCGGTCGAACGGCGCAAGGTATCCAAAATAGAAGCGGCCTTTCAGTACAACGGTATTCTTCTGAATATCTCACTTTTCGGAACAGTGAAAGGCGCGATCCTATTCGGGATGGATATTGAAGCTGCCAAAAAGTTTGCCTCTAAAATGATGATGGGTATGCCGGTGGCTGAACTGGATGCTATGGCCAGAAGCGCAATTTCTGAAATGGGAAATATGGTCTGTGCTAATACGTGCACGCAGTTCACAAAAATTGGTATCACTGATCTGGATATCTCGCCTCCGACCCTTATGATCAGCGAGAACGGTGAGGCGACCCTACCCGTGCCAAAATCGATTGTCGTAAATTTCCTGATTGATGATATTGAACTGAGTGCCTATGTAAGTCTGATGAATAAATAAAGGAGGAACAAGAAAATGGGTTTTTGTGGTTTAAAAATTCAGTTTGTAGGAATCACTAGGATACAATACAAAAGCCTTAGACATTTGTCTAAGGCTTTAATTTTCTTTGGTTGCGGGGGCCGGATTTGAACCGACGACCTTCGGGTTATGAGCCCGACGAGCTACCACTGCTCCACCCCGCGATGTTAAATAAAGTTCCAGCTCGATATCTCCAATTATAGAATGGTGGGCAGGGATGGATTCGAACCACCGTACCTTTCGGAACAGATTTACAGTCTGCCGCCTTTAACCACTCGGCCACCTACCCATTTCAATTGGAGCCGACGATGGGACTCGAACCCGCAACCTGCTGATTACAAATCAGCTGCTCTACCAATTGAGCTACATCGGCATTGGACACCAACGTATTGTATCAAAGATTACGGCCACTTGTCAACAAAAAAAAGTGTTTTTTTTCTGGAATAATTTACAAAACAGAGTGTGTGATTCTATTCATATTGTATGGAATTTTAGGCCCCTCTGTGCTCCAGATACCTTTCCAACTTTCGCTTGACCCGCTGCAGTGCATTGTCAATGGATTTGACATGCCTGTCGAGATCAACGGCAATCTCCTGATAAGATTTGCCTTCAAGATAGGACATCAGCACTTCCCATTCGAGCGAACTTAAAATCTCGCCCATTTTTTCTTCAATATCGTCAAATTCTTCCCTGCTGATGATTAGTTCCTCGGGATCCGTGATCTTATTTCCAGAAATAACATCCAAGAGCGTCCTGTCGGAATCCTCATCGTAAATAGGTTTGTTCAGTGATACGTACGAATTGAGCGGAATATGCTTTTGTCTGGTAGCCGTCTTGATTGCTGTAATGATCTGCCGAGTTATGCATAACTCGGCAAATGCTCTGAAAGAGGAGAGCTTGTCCCCACGGAAGTCACGAATTGCTTTATACAGTCCAATCATGCCTTCTTGAATGATATCTTCCCTATCCGCGCCGATCAAGAAATACGATCTGGCTTTTGCCCTGACAAAATTCTTGTACTTATTGATTAAGTACTCCTGAGCTTCTGCGTCACCGATCTTTGCTAACTCAACTAGTTCCTCATCCGCTATGTATTCATTAGCCTCGAATTCTTCTGGAATCTCTGTCTGGATACTGTAAGTCAAGTCCATCCCTCCCGAAACCGATTCACGAAGGTAACGCTGAAGCCTCCATTATATGCTTATAACAAAACAATTATACCTGAAATGCACAAATAGCGTCAAGATGAAGATTGGCGGGATATGGCAGATTAAGTCTGATTTCTCTGTCTCCGGACCTCATACATGATAATGGATCCGGCTACGCTGGCATTCAAAGATGAAATTCTGCCATACATTGGCAAGGATATAATTTCATCGCAGGTTTCCCGGATCAGTCTCCCGAGTCCCTTATCCTCTCCGCCAATGACGACGACCCTTGGCCCTTTCAGTTCCGCCTGATAGATATCTTTGCCGCCTGCTTCCGCACCGGATACCCAGCAGCCCTCTTCTTTGAGATATTTAAGTGTCTGGACAAGGTTGCTTACTCTGGCCACAGGCACATATTCCACAGCTCCGGCCGACGTTCTGCCGACAGCTGGCGTGAGTGCGGCACTTCTTCTTTTGGGAATGATCACCCCATGAACACCCGCTGCATCGGCAGTTCGAAGAAGAGCCCCTAAATTATGCGGATCCTCGATCTCATCCAGAACAAGGATAAATGGATCTTCCCCTCTTTGCCTTGCTATCTCCAAAATATCGGATGGTTCTGCATATTCTTTGGCAGCAGCAAATGCCACCACTCCCTGATGCTTTTCTCCGGCAGTATATTTGTCCAGGACAGTATTCTCCACAAATTGGTACGGTATGCCGCGCGCTTTAAGTAGATGCAGTATGTCCGAATTTCTTCCCTGCCCCTTTTCATTTTTGATCAGCACTTTATTCACCGGATTCCCGGATTTGATCAGTTCGGTCACAGCGTTGCGCCCGCACACAATATTTTCTTCCAATGCCGGTTTCCCCTTCCGAAAGTTTATTGTAAGCATACTAACCTTTAAAATTTGTATATTACGACGTTCACTTTCTTATATATTTTACAACACTGTACTGAATGTCATTATAAGTTTGCAATTCACCTTCAGACTCGACTTTCCAGTTGTCATCTTCATCGACATTCCTAAGATGCTTATCCGCAGGGAATGTGTGCCTGATTTTTGTTACATACAGTTCATTCAGATAGGGCATGAGCAGCTGAAAAAGTGATTCTCCGCCAATCACACAGATATCGTCCGAAGGGTATTTTTTCAGCTCCTGAAGCAGGTCCTCCAGAGAATGACAGATAATAAATCTTTCATCCTGAAAATCCTTGTTTGTGCTCAGGATAATATTCGTTCTGCCCTTTAAGGGCTCTTTTCCCGGCAATGATTCATAGGTTCCTCTGCCCATGACCACGACCTTGCCAACAGTCATCTGCTTAAAAAACTTCATATCTTCCGGAATTTTCAGCAGCAGGTCTCCTTTATAGCCAATACCCCAGTTTTGATCTACCGAAACGATTGCTTTCATTCATTAGCCCCCTAAAAAATTTTCAGAACAACGCGGCAAATCCTCTGAAGATAATAAAATGCTGCATGTAGTGCGCAGCCGTTACTTTTGCCTGAAATAGAACAGATCTCTTACTTCCTGCTGTTTGCCGCAGGTCATCTTCCCTTCATGGCATTTGCTGACCAGACAGGGCGGCAGTGCTTTTTCATAGAGTACACCGGATAATTCTCTGAGGATCTTCAGTTTCTTGACTGCGAGCTTTCTGATTTCCCACTGGGCGTTCAGGCAGGTCCTTTCCGAGAGCATCTGATTGTCTATCCTCGCATTTGTGGACATAATCATTTTTAAAAGCTGGCAGTTCAGGATAAACGGCATAGCTTTGCCCAGCCCCAATTTTTGATAAATCTCCCTGGAAAATGTCCGATAGGCTTCCGTCAGATTTAAGAACTCCTCCAAAAACGGAGAATTGCGAATGCTATCCGGAACGATTACCGGTCTTTCTGTGTCGCTGAAAAGGTTACTGAAGTCTTCCCGGAACATTTCCGGCAGACGATGACGGACCTGCTGGTGATACGTCACCAAGGAACACATCATCCCAAAAGTGGTCCGGACCTGTTCGGCAATACTTTCATGACCGTAACCAAGCACTCTCTGGACAATTTCTTTCGCCTTAACTGGAGCTTCCTCCCCCCAGGACAGCAAAACCTCGGAAGACGCCCTGCTTTGGGTGCTGGTCAGAGCGCCTAGACCAGCCTTAATGTCCGGATCCTGACAACTGGATAATAAGATGAGGTCATCTTCGGAATTAATTCTCGCCAAATCTGTCCGATAGAAGTCCTCAATGATTGTTAATTCTGCCGTACTGTCATAGTCATCGGGGAACAGCGCGCGTAATTCAGCCGGAAGGAAGGCTTCCAGCTCATTTTTCAGGGTCTCGAATATCCCTTCATATTTCCTGTCATTGAATAAAAGAAAGAACTCCCACAGTTTGTCCCCGGACATCGAAACGGATAGATTCGTCTTTGCCGCGAGCGGCAGTATATAGCGGGCATCTTCAATCGGAATCGCGTAAAGGTAATGCTCAGGCTTAGGTCTCCCTTTAAACCCGCCTTCCTTCAGTGCACACATTCTGGTATACAGATCCAATGCTTGCTGCCCGAGCTCCAAGGCTCTGTGGTAATCTTCTGGCGGCAGGTCGGGAAAAGCAAACGCGTCCTGATCAAGCGCCACGTATCTTTGACTTTGTTGTACATAGGATGCTTTCAGCTCACAGAGCAGCATGCTCTGAACCCGGTTGATACCTTCTGCAACAAAGAATATATTGACCGTTTTCAGAACTTTCTTTAGTTCCGTGGCGGATATCCCGCTTAAATGATTCCGTTTAATCCAGGCTGCGACTCGGTCCAGTCCGGTATGTTCAAAGTTTGTGATCTTCATGTTCCGACTCCCCCCCGTTTTCCGGTTTCTTCGGGTAAAGTACCTCTTTCTGTTTTCTTGCTATTTTCTATCGCCATTGTCTCAAGAATCCCGTCTATGTTGTTTAGAACCGCGCCCATCCGAGTATTTTGGCCAGTAATATGCCAGTAACCGATAAGCGCTTCGAAGGCTGTAGAATGCCTGTAGGTGACAACATCAACACTACGCGGATAGTGGCCCTTCGCATTCCGACCCCTCAGAACAACCTCTGTTTCCGTTTCATCCAGTTCGTTCATGAGATGCCTCAGAATACCTGCTTGCGTTTTGGCCTGTACATAGAAAATAGCCCGCTTATGCATGAGTTGTACCTTGGTAATGTCCTGCTCCAGAAGATGCTTGCGTACCCATAATTCGTAAACGGCGTCACCTATATAGGCAAGCAGCAGGATATTAATATCCTGCCACCGTTTATTGATTTGTACCGACCAAATATCCGGCATGCCGTTATCCTGTTTAGGTTCGTTTTGCTTAGGCAAATGTTATCATCCCTTAACTATTTCAAATACCAGCGGGCACCCTCAGGGGTATCTTCAATCACAATCCCGATTTCTTTAATCCTGTCCCTGATGAGATCCGCAGTCGTCCAGTCCTTGTTCTTACGGGCATTGGCTCTGATCTCCATCACAAGCTCCATAACCTGGGCCAGTTTTCCGGAATCCCCCTGTAAAACTTCAGCCTCGGCTTCCAGATCAAATCCAAGTATCCCAGCCAGCTCTATCAAAGTCTGTGCTGCTTCAGCCAGAGATTCAGTCTTTATAGAAACTTTGGCAAGGTACGTATTGATTCCTTTGGCCAGCTCGAATAAGGCTGCATAAGCCTGGGCCGAATTAAAATCATCGTCCATAGCCTGTTCGAAAGCATTCCTGGCCTCCAGACTGGCCTCAGCCATTTCATTATCCGCCTTCTGGTCTCGGTTCGCAGCAATGATACCGAACGTCATACCCTCTTTACCCAGCGCTTTGCCCAAGGCCTCTTTGGCCAGACGCACGCTGTTTTTCAGGCGGTCCAGTCCTTTAGAGGCCATGACCAGCTTCTCATCATCAAAATCCAGCGGACTGCGGTAGTGTGTTCCGAGCAGATAAAAACGGATAACATCTCCCGGGAATTTTCCTGTAACATCTCTGACCAAAAAGAAGTTCCCCAGCGATTTGGACATTTTCTCCTGATTAATGGTAATAAACGCATTATGCATCCAGTACCGCGCAAACTGCTGACCCTCCAGACAGCCTTCGGACTGCGCAATTTCATTCTCATGATGCGGAAAAACCAGGTCGCCTCCGCCCCCATGAATATCAAACCCAGGCCCGAGGTATTTCAAGGACATCGCTGAACATTCAATATGCCAGCCGGGCCTTCCCTTACCCCAGGGACTCTCCCAGAAAGGTTCTCCCGCTTTGGCTTTTTTCCATAGCGCAAAATCCATCGGGTTATGCTTCTTATCGTCCACCTCTACACGTGCTCCGGCCTGCATATCTTCAAGAGTCCGGCCGGACAGCTTGCCGTATCCCGGGAATTTGTCGACAGCGAAATAGACATCCCCGTCAATATTATAGGCTAAGCCCTTTTCCTCCAACCTGCGGATAATGTCAATCATCTCCGGGATATGTTCCGTGGCTCTCGGGTGGATATCGGCAGGAAGAATATTCAAAGCCTTGGCATCCGTAAAGTACTCATTAATATATTTGCCGGCCAGCGCTATCGGGTCACAGTCTTCTTCAGCCGCCCGTTTAATAATCTTATCATCGACGTCGGTAAAATTCTGGATATACGTAACGTCAAATCCTTTATGGATCAGGTAGCGCCTGATCATATCGAATACTACCAGCATCCGGGCATTTCCCAAATGAAAATAATTATACGTCGTGGGGCCGCAGGCGTACATTGAAGCCTTTCCCGGTTCCCTCGGCACAAACTCCTCTTTGCGGCGCGTGAGTGTATTATACAGTCTGATCGCCATCACGATTTCCTCCTTGTACTTACTTCGGATAAGCAGCCGTTTTCTCCAATCGCCCGTAAATATTTTCTTTGCCGAGCAGCTCCATGATCCGGTCGAGGTCAGGGCCATGCATCTGCCCCGTAAGCGCAATCCTAACCGGCATAAATACATCCTTGCCTTTCAGGTTAAGTTCTTTGGTGATCTCTTTTAATATGCTCTTGGCTGCCGGTGCGTCAAGCAGCGCAGCTTCCCGGACCTTGGCTGCAAAAAGCTGCAGCACTACCGGTACGGTATCTGCCTTCATAATCGCTTCAGCTTCCTCCGTCAGCACATCAATTTCTGTTCCAATAAAATAATGAATATAGGACTTAACCTCGCTTAAGCAGTTGATTTTTTCCTTGACGGCGTCAATAAAGCCGGTCACCCACTGCTGTTCAGCCAAAGAAAGCTCATTCGGAAAAAGTCCTTTTTCTCTCAAAAACGGCAGCACCAACCGGGCAAGGTCTGCCGAAGCAGTCTGTTTCAGGTAGTGCGCATTAATGTAGTTCAGTTTATTCAAATCAAAAACTGCCGGGCTCTTTGATACTTTTTCCAATGAAAATTCTTTCTTGAGTTCTTCGATCGTAAAAAATTCCTGCTCACCGGAAGGCGACCAGCCTAAAAGCGCGATAAAGTTCACGACGGCCTCCGGCAAATACCCTTTATGGAAATAATCCATGACAGCAGTATCCCCGTCCCGTTTGCTCATCTTCCGCCCTTCAGTATTCAAAATCAAGGAGATATGGGCAAAATCCGGTACTTTCATTCCAAGGGCCTCATAAATTAAGACCTGACGCGGCGTATTGGATAGATGTTCTTCTCCTCTGACGACATGCGTGATGCCCATCAGGACATCGTCGATGACCACGGCATAATTGTATGTGGGGATTCCATCTGATTTGACAATGATATAATCCCCGATTCCATTACTTTCAAAAATGACTTTCCCTCTGACCAGGTCATTGATCACGATATCCTGGTCTTCCGGCACTCGGAAGCGGACAACAGGTTTCCTCCCTTCCGCTTCATAAACCTGGCGCTGTTCTGCGGTCAGCGTCCGGCATTTTCCGAGATAGCGCGGGGTCTCCCCACGGGAACTCAGCTCCTGACGCTCCTGTTCCAGTTCTTCTTCTGAACAGTAGCACAGGTAAGCATGTCCGTTCTGAAGAAGCTTATCCGTGTATTCACGGTATGTATCGAGCCTTTCCGTCTGCCTGTAAGGGCCGGAATCTCCGCCGGCGTCTATTCCCTCATCCCAGGTGATCCCCAGCCAGTGCAGCGCTTTCATGATATCCTGCTCTGATTCCCGGCTCGACCGTTCCAGGTCGGTATCCTCTATCCTAAAGACGAAGGTCCCGCCTCTGCCTGCTGCAAACAAATAATTAAAAAGAGCTGACCTGGCTCCTCCGATATGCAGGGGCCCGGTCGGGCTTGGAGCAAACCTTACTTTCACCGTCATAACCGACATAACCTCATTTCTACTTCGTACTGCTTGTCTTCAGCAGGTATTAATAAAATACAAGATATTAAAAATATAAGAATAATTGCGTTTAATATTATATCAGGTCATACAGGCAAAAGACAAACGATTGCCTGGGAACTGATTCCTTCTTCTCTGCCTTCGAAGCCCAGATATTCCGTCGTCGTTGCTTTGATCGATATACAGTCCGGACTTGCGTTCAGAATCTCTGCCAGATTCTTTCTCATCTGCGCGATATAAGGCAATACTTTCGGTTTCTGAGCGACAATCACACTATCCAGATTCCCAAGCCTGTAGCCTTCACCTTGCGCAAGCTTTACAACTTCAGCCAGCAATGCCAGACTGGAAATGCCTTTGTACCGGGCATCGCTGTCGGGAAAATGTTTGCCGATATCACCAAGCGCACAAGCCCCGAGCATCGCATCCATTACGGCATGCGTCAGAACATCCGCATCAGAATGCCCCAAAAGTCCTTTGTCATGGGGAATTTCTACTCCGCCCAGAATCAACATCCGTCCCTCAACCAGTGCATGGACATCGTAGCCCAGTCCTATCTTCATTTGAGGCACCTCTCTTCTTCTGCACAGGATGGACTCCGCCCAAAGCATATCTTCAGGCGTGGTCACTTTGATATTCTCGTAACTACCTTCAACAACCCTGACCGGTAAGCCCTGCCACTCAAATAGAGAAGCATCGTCCGTGGCCAGGTACTGCTGTTCAAAGGCGAGTTTGTGTACTTTTTCTAAAAGGTTCCGGTTAAAAATCTGCGGTGTTTGAATCGCCCGAAGCTGTTCCCGCGGGGGTGTTTCCACAACCCGGCCCTGAGCATCAACCTTTTTCACAGTATCTTTCAAAGGTACAGCCATGACGGCCGCTTCGAAGTCCGCCGTTTCTTCAACAAAACGGTTCAGATTATCCAGTGTTAATAAAGGTCTGGCACCGTCATGGACGATCACGCTGTCCACCTCAGTACTTAAGGACTGAAGCGCCCGGTAAACGGATTCCTGCCTTTCAGCACCTCCCTCAACCACTGCCGTTACCTTATTTAGACTGTATTTCGCCACCAACTTTTTAATTGTCAAAATATCTGCCCTTGCCGCAGGAATAATGATCTCTTTAATTAGCGGACAAAGTTCCAGTGTTTTTAGAGTAAAAACAAGGATAGGGGTCCCGGCAAGTTCAAGCAGAAGCTTGTTGCCTTGACCCCCCATCCTTTTTCCCTGCCCAGCAGCAGGTACAATAGCCGCAATATCAGCCGAATGCATTAAACTCATGGGAAAACTCCTCAGATGATTTTTCCTGCATCCCTTTGGGTTTAGCAAAGATCATCCTACCTGCAGCAGTTTGCAGAACAGTCGTAACCAGCACGGTGGTCTGTTGCCCAATGTACCTGCGTCCTCCGTCAACGACAACCATCGTTCCGTCATCCAGATAAGCTACGCCCTGTCCAGCCTCTTTTCCTTCCTTCATTATCTGAATATACATCTCTTCGCCCGGAAGGACGACTGGTTTCACAGCATTGGCCAATTCATTGATATTTAAGACTTTTATCCCCTGAAGCTCGGCCACTTTGTTTAGGTTATAATCATTGGTCAATATCGGCGCGTCCAGAATATTCGCCAGTTTGACAAGCTTACTGTCCACTTCAGCGATGTCTTCAAAATCACCTTCGTAGATCTCGACCTTAATGATCGATTCCTTGGAAATCTGATTCAGGATATCAAGTCCTCTCCGACCCCGGTTTCTTTTCAAGGCGTCTGAAGAATCGGCAATATGTCTGAGCTCTTCCAGAACAAAACCAGGAATCAGAAGAACCCCATCTAAAAAGCTCGTTTTGACAATATCCGCAATTCTGCCGTCAATAATCACACTGGTATCAAGCACTTTATAGCCTGCAGCAGCGGATTGTTTCCCGTGTCCTTTATCCTTATTCTTTTCTTTTTCAGCACGTTCCCCTTTCAGCTTGGGTAAAAAGTTGAAAAATCCAAGAATATCATCCTTGCGATTGATCCCAATAATCAGGCCGACGTAGCCAAGTAACAAACTGATGATGACCGACAGAATCGGACCGAGAAACGGAATACCCACAAAAGTAATGCAAACCAGACGGGCAATCAGCAAACCGACAATACCCCCAAGTGAACCTCCGACCAAATCGTGAATCGGCATGCGGATAAGTCTGCTTTCCAGCCATTTGACAAGGCCAATGAAAACTTTCATGCATACAGGGGCAAGAAAGAAACCAAAAGCAGATAACACAATAAAAATAATAATATAAGTCCAGTATAAGTGAATCTCGAAACCTAATGTCTGACTAAGTTGACGAATATCAACAACCTTTAATATCAAGTAATCTACGTAAATTCCTGCTGCACCAAACAGCAGCGTAATGATGCCGCGAACAATTTTGCTAAGCATCAAATTCACCTCCCTTTTTCTATATTTTGGCTAAAAACTATTTTGTTTATACCAGGAGTCTGAAATTTCCCTGATCTGTCCCCTATGAAATTGTTTAGCGGTATTTTCCCCTGTATCTCATCATTATATCAGGTTGTATTTCTCTTTCAAAGTAAACGACAAATTATTTCAATATATCTTAATTCAAGAAATATTTCCCGATTTGATGAAATTGACAACAGCTTCAGATGCTGTCTATAATGAAATTGGCAGAAAGGAAGTGTATGTTCTATGAGTCCAATCAATAATGATTTTCAAGAAACGGTTGATGCTATGCTAATTCGACACCAAAGCATCTTGGATATTTTATCAAAAGGACAAGAGGCTTCTTCCCGGGTAAACAGGGCTATAACAAAGGCTGTAACTTCTTGCGGCTGTGTCTCAGTGGATGCCTACAAGAGCCCAATTCCGGAAAACGCTACCATATCAGATCTTAAGTTTCTCCTGAACAGTCATCTGGTAGGAAACCTTTGTTCCAACTGCCGTGAAGTTGTCGAAACCGAACTGGGAAATCAGCTTTTTTATATCTCAGCTCTTGCCAATATTCTGGGCTTGTCTGTAAACGAAATCCTGGAAAAAGAAGAAAACAGACTCAAAACACTTACTGTTTTTAATTTTAGATAGCTGAGCTTAAAAGAAGATTAAAGGATGCGGAGATATTTTCTGTCATTTTGTATATTTGTATATCAGTTACTAATGTTTACAAATCAGTGATGCCTTGGAATGACTGCCGCGGATGTCTTTTGACATCCTTTTTTATTTTGGTATCAAAATCATCTAAAAAAGAAAATCCAGTACTTCCTCAATGTTCTTAACCGGAATGATTCGGCAATCGGTCTTCCCGATACTGTCTGCATTGACTTTTGGTACCAGGCAATTTTGGAAACCAAATTTTTCCGCTTCTCTGATCCGCTGCTCAATATGAGAAACCCCTCTAATTTCTCCGGTCAAACCGAGTTCCCCGATTAAAGCCATATTTCCAAGCGGCTGATCTTTAATTCCCGACATCACAGAGGCAATAACGGCAAGATCCGCTGCCGGTTCATCCACATCGAGACCCCCGGCAATATTGACAAAAACATCCCGGGTGCCAAAAGCGTACCCGGCTCGTTTGTCCAGGACTGCCAGAAGCATCAGCAGGCGGTGGTAATCCATCCCGTTTACGGTTCTTCTCGGCGGCGCAAAGATGGACGATGTTACCAAAGCCTGGACTTCCACTAAGAGCGGCCTTGTTCCTTCCATCACGACAGCCACCCCGGAACCAGCAGATACCTGTGTATGATCGCCCATAAAAAACATGGAGGGATTTGTAACATCAGCTAGACCGCAGCCTCTCATCTCAAATACCCCAATTTCGTTGGCCGGACCAAAACGGTTTTTAACTGCCCGCAGCAGACGGAAAATATGGTGCTGATCTCCTTCAAAATACAGGACCGTATCGACCATGTGCTCCAGAACCCTGGGTCCGGCAATCGCACCCTCCTTTGTAATATGGCCGGCCAGGAAAACCGTAATCTCATTTTCTTTGGCCAGTTTCAGCAAAAAAGAAGCCCCTTCCCTTACCTGGCTGACGCTTCCGGGTGCAGACTGAACGTCTTCGAGCAGCATTGTCTGGATCGAATCAATAAAAACGACTTTATAGCCTTTGTTCAGCACCTCCGAACGTACTGCTTCCAGGGAATTATCGGCGAGTATATGTACCCGGGAAGAAGAAAGCTCCATTCTGTCAGCCCTGAGTTTGATTTGCCGGGCAGATTCCTCTCCCGACACATAAAGCACATTTTCCTTCCGGGAAAGATATTCTGCCATTTGCAGAAACAAAGTGGATTTGCCAATCCCGGGCTCCCCGCTTAATAGAACAAAGGACCCTTCGACAACCCCTCCCCCGAAAACCCGGTTAAGTTCCGGACTTCCGGTATCAAGTCTCTGCCCTTCCATCGTTTGGATTTCAGTCAGAGGGATCGCCTGAACGATCCCTCTGTGTTCTGTAGGTTTGGATTTTTCTACGCGCTCCTCAATCAGTGTATTCCATTCACCGCATCCGGGACACCTTCCAAGCCATCTCGCGCTTTCCTGCCCGCATTCCCGGCAATAGAACTTCGTCTTCGGACCTGCCAAAATCCCTTCCCCCTTAGACCTTTTCCAGTTTCTTTCCGCCCTTTTTCTTGACGGCAGCGGGTTTCACAAAAACGACTTCTTTGTCGGAAAGTTCGACCTTAATCATATCGCCTGCGTTATAAGTTCCTTCAAGAATCTTTTCAGACAGAGGATCCTCAATCATTTTTTGGATAGCCCTCCGTAAAGGACGCGCCCCATAAGTCGGATCATTACCCTCTTCTGCCAGATGCTCCAGAACCTCATCATCCAGGACCAGTTCAAGTTCCTGCTCTTTTAGTCGTTTGCTGACATCCTTGATCAGGATTTTGGTAATCTTCACAAGATCGTCTTGCTTGAGCGGATGGAATACCACCATTTCATCCACTCTGTTCAAAAATTCCGGACGAAAAGTCTTCTTAAGTTCCTCCATGATCCTGGAACTCATGGATTTATATTCGCTTTCTTCGTTTCTTCCGGAGACAAAACCCAGAGATTCTTTTTTGAGGAAAGAAGCTCCGACGTTGGACGTCATAATCAATACGCAGTTGCGGAAATCCACAAGCCTTCCCTTAGAATCCGTGAGCCTGCCGTCTTCCAGTACCTGCAACAGAATATTAAACACTTCAGGATGGGCCTTCTCTATTTCGTCAAACAGAATGACGCTGTATGGTTTCCTGCGGACCGCCTCCGTAAGCTGACCACCTTCATCATGACCGACATATCCCGGAGGCGAACCTACCATCCTGGATACGGCATGCTTTTCCATATATTCGGACATATCAACTCTGATCAACGAATTTTCATCCCCAAACAGAGATTCAGCCAAAGACCTCGCCAGCTGGGTTTTTCCGACTCCTGTCGGTCCGAGGAAGATAAACGAACCAATGGGCCGCTTAGGGTCTTTGAGTCCCGCCCTGGCCCGTCTGATCGAACGGGCAACAGCCGTGACTGCCTCGTCCTGTCCGATCACGCTGTCATGCAGAAGGGATTCCAATTTCAAGAGTCTGAAGCTTTCTCCTTCTTCCAGTTTATTCAGTGGGACTCCTGTCCAACTTGATACGATTCTGGAGATATCCTCTGGCCCCACGACCATCCGGTCCTTTTCTCGGCTTTCCTCCCAGTTCTTACGAATCTCGCTGAGCTTTTCGCGTTTCTTTTGCTCTTCGTCTCTGATTTCGGCAGCCTTTTCGAATTCCTGCCTTTTTACGGCTGCTTCTTTTTCTTTCTTCAGATTTTCGATTTCTTCCTCCAGCTCTTTCAAATCCGACGGTGCCGTAAAACTGTGAATGCGAACTCTGGATGCAGCCTCATCAATTAAATCGATGGCTTTATCGGGCAAAAATCTGTCGGAAATATACCTGTCGGACAAGCGCGCTGCCATATCAATTGCCTCATCGGATATCTTCACCCTGTGATGGGCTTCATACTTGTCCCTTAAGCCCTTCAGAATGGCCACGGTTTCCTCAACTGTAGGCTCTCCTACCTTAATCGGTTGAAAACGTCTTTCCAAGGCTGGATCACGTTCAATATGCTTACGGTATTCATCGAGTGTCGTTGCTCCGATACATTGCATTTCTCCTCTGGCCAGAGCCGGTTTCAGAATATTGGCTGCGTCAATGGCTCCTTCGGCAGCCCCCGCTCCGATCAGGGTATGGAGTTCGTCGATGAAGACGACCACGTTGCCCGCCAGCCGGATTTCTTCCATGACTTTTTTCATTCTCTCTTCAAATTCACCGCGATATTTTGTCCCTGCTACCATCGAAGAAAGATCGAGTGTTACAACCCGTTTATCGACAAGGATCTCCGGCACTTGGTTGTTAACAATCCTTTGGGCCAAACCCTCGGCGATGGCCGTTTTTCCGACCCCGGGTTCTCCAATCAATACAGGGTTATTCTTCGTCCGGCGGCTCAGCACCTGAATGACTCTTTCAATCTCATTTCCCCGGCCGACGACGGGGTCAAGCTTCCCTTCAGCGGCCATAACCGTCAAGTCCCGTCCGAACTCGTTTAAAGTCGGTGTTCCACCTGCCTGTCCGGGTTTGCTGTTATTCGCGGCGGAACTTCCGGGCATTGATGTGCCTTCGGTTTCTCCTCCCAGGAGCTCTACAACCTGCTCCCATATTTTTTCCGGGCTGATCTTAAGATCCGCCAGGACTCTCGCAGCAATTCCTTCTCCCTCAATGATCATGCCAAGCAGAATGTGCTCGGTTCCGATATAATTGACCCCCTGGCGTTGAGCCTCTTCGGTGGCAAGCTGAATCACGCGCTTCACTCGCGGAGACAATCCGACCTCTCCGCTGATAGGGGTTCCTACGCCAATGATCTGGGTAATCTTTGCGCTTACCTTGTCAGGATCCAATCCAATCCCGGTCAGCGCCTTCGCGGCAACTCCTTCTCCTTCTTCAATCAAAGCCAAAAGAATATGCTCAGTCCCTATAATCTTATGGCCCATGCGTTTGGCAATCGCCTCAGCAAGCATAAATACTTTTTCTGCCTTTTGCGTAAATTTTCTTGACATTTTGATCCTTCCTTTCCAAATCTATCGGCGTTTAATTTACATTCTCACTCATTTTGTGATGATAGATTCCACGCACAAAATTAGCTCTTTCTGCGTTAATATGATAAGCATCCAGCTGCTTATTGAGATTATATTGCAGACATCCCTGCATTGAGTTAATCAAGACAGACACGAAACCTGCAGAAACTCTAGATAAAATGCCCATATCAATGCCCAGCCGGTCCTCCGATAGAAGTGAATAGATCTCTTCCGTTTCAAGGATCCTGACATTTTCCAAAGTCCCCCGGGCCCTCCATACTTTGTCTTCGACGATAAGCGGAGATTCTTTGCGAATAACTTCCCGCATCTGGACTTCCCGTTCCATCAGCTGCCGCGTCACCGCATCAAGATGCGTTAAGGTGTCCTCTTCACTCTTGCCTAAAGTAACCTGGTTGGATATCTGAAAGATATTTCCGAAGGGCCTGGAGCCTTCACCGTACAGACCGCGTACTGCCAACCCAAGCGAAGTCAGGGCACCCAGAACCTGCTGGACCTGATTGGTCAGCACCAGGGCTGGCAAGTGAACCATCACGGATACTCTCAGGCCGGTTCCAACATTGGTGGGGCAAGTCGTCAAATAGCCAAGCTTTTCTTTATAAGCAATATCCAGATGCGCTTCCAGATGATCATCGACCAATCCTGCAAGATGCCAAGCTTCCCTGAGGCTGTTCCCCGGCATCAGCACCTGAATTCTCAGGTGATCTTCTTCATTGACCATGACTGCAATTTTATGGCTTTCGGACAAGGCCAGACCGCGTGCATATTCAGTCTCGTTAAAACCCGGGCTGACCAGATGCTTTTCAATCAATACCTTCTTCTCCACCGGAATAAGCATTTTCAATGGAATATAAACAAGCTTTTCCCCTTCAGCGGTAAAACCGTCCAGGACGCCGGAAATCTGTGCTTCAATTTTTTCGGCATCATCATGGGACATGACGTGAGGGAAAGGATTGTCCGCGATATTTCTGGCCAGTCTGATCCTGGAACTCAGTACAATCGGAATGTCCAGGGTATCCTTCATCCAGAAGCTGTCTTTGGCAAGCAGTTCCCGATAAGTCATTTGCTTTCACCTCCGACAGTATTCTCCATTTCTTTAATCCGGTCTCTTAATATAGCTGCCTCTTCAAACTTTTCTGCTTTTACTAGCTCCAAGAGTTGTTCTTTCGATTTGACTATTTCCTGTTTGTTTCGGAACGAAGCGCCTCGTCTTACCGGCACTTTCCCGACATGCATCCCTCTTCCATGGATCCGGCGCAGGAGCATTTCCATTTGGGGCTCAAATTCATCGTAACATTTGCTACAGCCCATTTTCCCGGCTTGCTGTATCTGGGAAAAAGTTCTTCCGCACCCGGGACATTTTCCGGGCTGACTGTCTACGATCGTCTGATCATACTGTCCTGCCGGATTTACCCCAAATAATGCCTGTAAAAAATCCGATACCATTCCAGGGTAGAGATTGAAGCCGGTACCAGGCGCTTTCTGAGCACATTCCTGGCAAAGATGAAGCTGCGCCGCCTGTCCATTAATGATTTTGGTCAGATGAACCACAGCCTCCCGTTGTTGACAGTTCTGACAAAGCATTGCTATTCCCCCGATCAATCATTAACATCGTCCCGGCACATATTCGCCAGTATTTCTTTCATCATACGGGCCCTAAGCGTAGAAGGCAAATTCGTCACTCCAGCCAAAAGCCGGTCGGAAAAAATCGTTTTTACCAGGATTGCTTCTCTTTTGGTGAACAGCTCTTCTTCTCTGAGTCTGTCCACAAGATTGTTAGCCCGATCCTGGGAAAGGTCATCCCCAATGAGTTCCGACATGAGTCTCTGGAATTTACCCTCAGGATCAAGTCCCAGCCTAACAATCCTTAAATATCCGCCGCCGCCTCTTCTGCTTTCAACAAGATAGCCGCGTTCTGCAGTAAACCTCGTTGTAAGAACATAGTTAATCTGGGAAGGAGCACATGAAAAGAAATCAGCAAGATAACCTCTTTGCAGGACAATATACCCAACTTCGGCCTGCTCTATAATCTTCTTGAGGTACTCCTCGATTCTGTCCGCCAAATTACTCATCGTCATCCATCCTTATTTCAATGTTGACCTTTGCTGACTTTATGACCTTTTTTGACCTTCGTAACTATTTTAACCCTTTTTGATCATTTTGAAAACTATTTTATTAAAAAAAACCTATCCGAAGATAGGTTTTTTTGCTCGCTGACTATAAAAAATTCAACATTGCTGTACTTAGCGAAAAGTCCTCAATCGCTGATAAAGAAATACCACAAACCGAAGGTGACCGCTGCAACAATCACAACCAGAATAACAAGCTTTAGTCCACCAAAGCCGCGTTTCTGTTCGAACTCAAAATCTAAGTCATCGTCATCGTCCGCACTCGGGTCATTTTTACTGTTCATGATATAACTATTTAAATCAGAAAAGCGGCTTCTTTCTTCCGCCCCTACTTCTGTTTCCTCCAGAGTACCCAGATCTGTCGGGTTCATAGCGGTATCTTCTGCGTTGTAGGCTTCATCAGCTTTATTCAAATCATCCGCTGCCTCAGTATCAGCAAGCGGGCTGAAGCTGTCCGGACTTGTTTCCGCCGGATTTTTCATTTCATTAAAGTCATCTTCCAGGGAAGCCGCTTGGGAGATAAACAGTCTTTGCAGTTCATCCTGCCCCGAATTTTGATCACCAAGCAAAATCGTTCTGATCTCCTCATTGTCTTCATCCGAATCTCCGGCAAAAACAGGCCCTGCTTCCGCTTGATCCTCTTCCGGAGACTTCCCGGCCGTCCGGCCATATTCTCCGTTGGTCTGGTCAAATTCCCCGGTGTTCTGGTCATACTCGTCAATAGCACCGTCATTAATATCAGCCTCATCTTCAAGACTAAGCTGCCTTCTGATGCTTTCCGCATTTTCCTCGGACAGTTTGGGCTCTATATCTTTCCAATACAAGCCTCCCTCCAACAACTGCCGGAGTTCCTCAGGATCGAGCCAAATCTCTTTTTTCTTATCATTTTTCATTCTTATATTTCCCCCACAGGTTGAAAATTCAGTCGATTAAAGTATTATTTAGTAGTTCTACAAAGAAATTATTTATCCTTCGTGCCGTATTTCCCAATTTAGATAAAATTTGCATCTTCTCTTTTTCAGGATAAAATAGGATTAATAACTTTGATTAGAGAAAGAAGGAATCATATGCCGTCTCTTTATCCGGAATTTAAGTTTTGTCCCGTGTGTTCTGCCGCCCTGGAGTATAAACTAATTGAAGACAAAAAGAGGCAAAGCTGCCCGGCCTGTGACTATATCCACTGGGGGGAATACTCCCTGGGCGTAGGCGGTCTTTTGCTTCAAGACGACAAAGTACTCCTCGTCCAAAGAGCGCATAACCCCGGTAAAGGAAGATGGACTATTCCCGGCGGCTATGTAGAACAGAATGAAAAAATTGCCCAAGCGGTTGTCAGGGAAGTCCGCGAGGAAACCGGCATCCTGTCGAAGCCTGTAAGCATTCTGGCAGTCCGCGATTACCCTGAAGATATCCCGAACGTGAAACACAATATTTATATTGTCTTCTTTCTTCGCGGTCTGGGCGGTCAATTAAAACATGATCCGGTCGAGGTAATCCAGGCCGGTTTCTACTCGCTCGAAGATTGTCGTAATTTACCTATCGCCCCGATGAGTCTTGAAGTGATCACAAAAGCAATCGAACACACTGGAAAAGAGAATCCTTTCCCAGGACTAATTCACAAAGAAGGAGTCCCCGTATTCGGTGCGCTTTCCGAACTATTCACTTTTATCTAAGAATAGTTAAGATTAGGGTTAACCATGGTACTAATTATTAAGGGATATTTTACAATAAGTAAAATATCCCTCCCTGTCACAAACTATGATCATGCTAAAACGATATTTATTTTACGGGCTGATGGGCTGGAGCCTCGAAATAATCTGGACAGGACTTGATTCTTTTGTCCACGGGGATTTCCGGCTGATGGGCTTTACCAACCTTTGGATGTTCTTTATATATGGTTCCGCTGTTATTCTTGAACCTTTGCACGATTTGATTTCAGAGTGGAGGTGGCCGCTGAGGGGACTCGTTTGGCTCACAGCAATCTGGGGGATAGAATATACAAGCGGTCTGTTTCTGCTTAAAATTCTGGGGGTCTATCCGTGGCGGTATACGGATCCGCTGGCGATAAACGGACTTATTACGCTGAGCTTTGCGCCGGTGTGGTTTGCCGGCGGTCTTCTCTTTGAGCGAGTCCATCGGAAACTTGATGCTTTTGTCGTACTCACAAATAGATACACGGAAAGGTAACAAGCATCGGAAAGATAAAGTACGACGACGCATCAAGGCAGTACTATTCCGTCAAGATTTTTGCTAATTCTTCGGGGGTATTTACAGGCTCCCTGCAGGCAAAATCCCTGCAGACATAAACACAAAGAGTCTCACTGACAGGGTAATCTTGCATTCTCGGGATCACCTGCGCTAATGAACCGTCATTATAGGCCACGACAGCATGCGGATGAAAGTCTTTAAAAATGACGGCCTGCATTTTTTCTAATTCTTCATTACCGGCCGATCCGGACAATACCAGTTCCTCGCCCTGACTTAAGGCGTATTGGATTGCCTGAAGGAAAGCGGTGTATCCAGGAGGGTAGTCCTCAACAGCGTTTCGGAACGAATTAAGTTGTCTTTCGGCCAGTTCCTGCCATTTGGATAGGCCGGTAAGTCTCCACAGCCTCACTAGATTGCAGGCGCTCATCGAGTTCCCGGAAGGCATCGCACCGTCATAGATCTCCTTGGGCCTGAATAGCAGTTCTTCAGCATCTCTTCCGGTAAAATAATATCCGCCGTTTGTTTCATCCCGGAATAGTTTTTCCTGTTCTTCCTGCAGATGTATAGCCTGCTCCAGATATACTGTTTTTCCACACGCCATATAGAGTTCCAGCAGCCCATCAACCAGAAAAGCATAATCGTCAAGATAACCAGGTATACCTGCCTCACCATTCCTGTACCGGGCGAGCAGTCTGCCGCGTGAATCAAACATCCTGGCCATGATAAAGCCTGCGGCATTTTCTGCAGCCAGAAGTAGGCTCACTCTGTCGCTTCTCCAGGAGAGATCGCCTGCGAGCACCTGCACTCCTTTGGCTAGAGCACTGATCATCAAACCGTTCCAGGAAACCAGGATCTTATCATCTTTTGCTGGACGGGCCCTTTTTTCTCTCGCCTTAAACAGAATAGCATTGCAGAGGTTCAGCAATTCGTCGAGTTCATCTCCGGTCAAACTGCAGCGAAAAGCCAGATCGTCTCTGCCACTGAAGATTTGTGAAGGAATGTTTTTCCCTTCATAATTGCCTTCTTCCGTAATTCCATAAGCATCACAGTAGATTTCCACAATTTCTTCCGGTTGATTTAGAAAAGGTTCAAATTTATTTTTTGCATCTTTTGCTTTTTGAAGAAGTTCGATCCCTTCCTGCAGCGTTTTTCTGATTTCATCATTAGACCAAAGATAGTATTTGCCCTCTTCACCCTCGGAGTCTGCATCTTCTGCACAATAAAAGCCTCCTTCCGGAGAAGTCATATCGCGCAGAACATACCCAAATATATTTTGTGCAACCCGGCGGTATTTTTCCTTTTTGGTTTTCTGATAAGCTTCCAAATACACAAGGGCCAGACCGGCGTTGTCATAAAGCATTTTTTCAAAATGGGGAACCAGCCAGTAACGGTCTGTGCTATAGCGTGCAAAGCCAAACCCGATATGATCGAAGATCCCTCCGTCAGCCATGCTGTCCAATGTTTTTTCAACCATTACCAGTGCTTTGCTCTGTGGCTCTTCCATTGAATACCGCAATAAAAAACCCAGGTTATGGGGAGCCGGGAATTTCGGAGCACTACCGAATCCCCCGTATCGTGAATCAAACTTGTCTTCCTGCAGTGCATATCCTTTGTCCAGTACGTTTTTACCCCAGACAGCTATATCACCGCTGTCTTTTTCTTTCTCTGTAAATGGCAGGGTCTGCTTGTTCTTTGGCACGGCAGACGTGGCGTTTTTATCCCCACGATAATGCCTGGTAACTGTTTCGTAAAGTTCCGCTGCCGTTTGGATGACTTTATCTTTCTCTGTCTGCCACAGCTCACCTACCTGACTCAGAATATCCATGAGGCCGGGACGTCCGTAATGGCTGTGTTTCGGGAAATACGTTCCGGCAAAGAAAGGCTGTTTATCCGGCGTCATCAGCACAGTCAGTGGCCAGCCGCCTGCTCCGGTCATCATCTGACAATAGGTCATATACAACTGATCAATATCCGGTCTTTCTTCGCGATCCACCTTAATCGGAATATAACTGCGGTTCAGTATTGCGGCGACTTCTTCATCCTCAAAAGATTCCCGTTCCATGACATGACACCAGTGACAAGTTCATCATAGTAGACAAGTCAGCTATACCCAATAGAAAGGAAAACCGGCTTATCCTCGGCTTTTGCTTTGGCAAAGGCTTCATCACCCCAGGGATACCAATCCACTGGGTTATAGGCATGCTGAAGCAGATAAGGCGACTTTTCATTCGCTAATCTATTGGGTATTTTATTTTGATTGTCCACATGACCACCTCCTTTTTTTATGAATGTACACCCCATATGCACTTTCAATTTATTTGAAGTTGACAATTACTTTAATATCGTCTCCGTTTTTCTGCCAGACTATGCTTTCAATAATAGTACGGTAGAGATCATTGCGAGCCGCATTGTCGGTTGTTTCCGTAATATTTTCAAAAAAAGATTCCAACATCTTCTGCCGGTCTGCATTTGTAATTTTTGCGGTAGACTTCGCTTTTTTCTTTAGTTCATAAAGCGTATTGCTTGTATGATAAATTTCATCTTCCCACTTCTTTTTTCTTCTAAGCCATTCAGTTCGGCTGTAATCCCCATATTCATATGCGTCATTAACAACTTCCAATGCCCGCTTCTGTCTTTGAAGATTAGCGTCACATTCAATAATCATTTCATTAATGCTGTTTAGTGTATCATTTTCAGCCTCAGTTTCATTTACAATAAAGTCAACCTTGTATTTCTTTATTTCCTCAAGGACCATATTCTCAATGAAAGATATCCTTATACCTTCATTACGGCATTTTTCCCCCATGGGGTTAATATACCAGCACGGCTTCATAAATACTTCATTCCGCTTTACGTAGAAAGTATGGGAATGACCGCATTTTGCGCATTTAATCAGCCCGGAAAAAGCATATGTTTGATGGCGAGCCTTGGTACCGATCAGCTTCCTGTTTCCTATCAACTCAACAATTCTATCATGTTCTTCCTGCGTTTTAGCTGGCTCGTGACAGTTTTCGACCACTACCCATTCGCTTTTAGGCAAAACTTTTAAAGCCTTGGCGTTTGGGCGTTTCTGTTTATGACCATCACCCTGGGTCTTATTGCTGATAATTTTCCCTAAATGGGTTTCGTCTGTCAACAACCTATAAACAGTTTCTCCTCTCCAGTATTTCGACTTAACCGTAAGGATACCTTTTCTGTTAAAATTTTCAGCTATTTTCTGCGGAGGTATTCCTTTTATAGCTTCCTCAATCATATTTCTGTAAACAATATATCTTTCGTCATGGATGACAATTCCTTTGGGATTGTACTTATCTTTATAACGCTGATAGACATAAGGAAACGGCGGGATGCCGTTTGTCCATTGTCCCCGTCTCGCCCCAATTTTTTTGCCTTGGCGCAGCCTCTTGGTTATCATCTTGTATTCTTGCCGGGCAAAAAATCCCTTGAAATCGGCGTATGTATCATCAATATCATCATTCAGGTCGTAAATTTTATCCGGAGTGATAATGTAGGTATTGGATTTTTGAAAGGCTTTTTTAAGCCGGTCTTGCTCTCCCAGATCGCCCCGGCCTAACCTGTCATATTCAACAACACAGACAGCATCGTAAACCCCTTCCTCGACTTCCTTTAAAAGCTTGCAAATCTTCGGACGCAGATCGATGCTGTCTGATGTTCCGACTTCCATATATTCTACAAATTTAAAATTGTTTCTCTTGCATAGGTCAATGAGAACCATGCGATGCTTTTCCAAATCCTCCATGCTCTCGGCACGAGATTTCCTAATATATATAGCTACATATCGGATAATAAACTTTTTGCTCTCAATACCCAATATGCTCACCTCCAAACAAAATAAAGCATCACACTTAAATAAATGAAAAACAATTGCCTTTGTGAAATATTATCAATTCGCGAATAAGTAACGTCAAAGGTGCGAAATACAGAGGATTATTGTAATTTTAAGCTTTACAATTATGAACTGGACGGATCAGTATGTTTAACTCGTTGTTTTTTTGAAGTTGGTACAGCTTCTTTTGAAATTGTCTAAGCGCTTGGTTAGATGGTTTATTCGCAATTACAGTTATTTTTAGTTTGCTTTCGCCGGACATTATGCCGCCTCCTCATTATCCTAATGAATCTGCAGCAGTTAGGGTATGCCTTATTTAAGAACCACTTTTAGATTAAATTGGCATACCCTATGCCGCTTCTGTTTTGGTTTATTAAGGTTATTGGTTATATCCGGCAGACGGCGGTTGACCGTCTCATAGGAGTTTCACCTCCCCGTCAGCGACCGGGGCGCACTCTGGGACTTAACCTCGACTGCACGCAAGTATCATTATCCCGCCGTATGTGTCATGGCCATAAATGCTGCCAGCATTTAATTATTGCACGGGTATTTATCGCTTCCACTTTAAGGTGATCATGGCGCACCTGCAATCTGGCTTTCCTTTTACAGGACATACGGGGAAAGTACCGGATAAAACACATATTCAATTCTCAAAGACCTCCGAGGGGGTAGATAAAAGTCCCTCTATTAATCAGCAGATTTTTTGGCCGTTTGTACCCCCCCTTTTTGAAAATTTTTTAGAATTTTTTTCATTCTTTTGGTTAATGATCATCGAGAAACTAGGTATTAACTTCCTACTTTAAATCCCTTTAGTTTGTGCAAATCCCAATAGTTTTTGGAAATATAAAACACCGCAAATTTATATGCGGTGTGTCTATATTGGGGCTGATTATTGGAATCCATCAGACCAATTATGTCGGATAATGCAAATCCCAAGAAGATCCATTTAATTATATGCATTTTGAAAGTCTAATATTTTAATATTTTTAAAGCCCTATTTTAAAATTAATTCAGGATTCCTACTTCTATATCCGATTTTACCATCGCAAAGCTCCAATGAGAGTTGCTTTAGATCCATACCTTGGTCGAGGCAGTCGAAAAATAGTTTGTTAAATTGTTTTGATGGGCTATTTAATTGTATCTGCTCAATAAAAGGACTCATGGATACGATAATATAACTGATACTCCAACCATCCCTCAACATACTTAATAATCTGGTTAGTTGGTTCTCAAACCTCCGAGAAAAGATCCCCGGAAAGTTAATCCTAGCTTCTAAAGAAATAACACCTTTAGCCTCAACGATTATCTGCTCGGCATTATCAGCAAGACATAAATCTGCTTTATACCCTCCAATGTACTTTTCACGAACTACACTGTAATTGTTATCTGGATAAACAAACCCACTTTGAATCGCTTGTTCAAGACACTCATTTACTAGCCTTAAATCCAACAACACGTATTTATCTTTATGCCTGACAGCGAACAATGAAAATTTTGTCCTGCTTTTTGAATCACCATTCTCAGTTAATAAAACCACTTTATTTGTTAGCTGTATATACTTTTCCATTTTTGAAGAATTGGGGACATAGCATTCGTGAATTTGCTCATTAATCAAAACAAACCCGATAAATCTATTTTTTCCTTCTCTAATAAAAAGCCCTTCAATAAATTTTGCATATTTTTTCAATTATGTGCTTCCTTTTTTGCAATCATTTCAATCTTTAAACTAGTAATTCATCCATAACTAAAAACTAGACTTCTCATGGTAACTTGCAACGCAACAAATTTATTCAACGATTCAACTTTGCAAATACGAGAACAAGCCGTATCACCTATCCCATCAGTCAACCGTCAACACAATCTTGCCGCCAAAATTGTTTAATTCAAACACATCCGAATTATGCAGCCATTCATAGGAAACGGAGAATTCAAACGGGAACATTCGAGGAACAGATGATAAATCAGCAATTTCATAATAGGCTTTTTCTTTAAGATTTTGTATGGCCATCAGCAGTATTTGTATTGTTTTTGTATCGGTAACTTCATATTTTTTTATACGGTACGAGCCTACCTTCTCATTTTCGATAGCCCCGATCAGTTTCAAGGTTTGCAGTATCTTATCGCTGGAATGAAGCAAGGTTGTCCTGTCTCCCCAGACTTCAAACAATTTATCCTTTAGCCAAGCCGTTGTGAACGTATCCTGAATATTGGAGATTTTCCCGATCAAAGCACAAACATCAGAGAATACAGGATAGGCAAGCAGGATCATCCCCCAATGGATCGCTAATTTATTAGCTTTCTCATCCTTATAGGCTTCAAGCGCTTTCTGCTTCATTAAAGCAATTTTTTCAGGAGTCCTTACCCATATAGTCATCAAAATTTCCCGTGTCTTCCGAAGGACAGTGGGACTTTTTATTTCAAATGATAGATATTCGTTTAATTCCTCTTTAATCTGAGCTTCATTTTTATCCTCTAAAATAAGTTCCACTGTCTTGTTTAGCCATTCCAATTTAATCGAGCGAGACAATCCTATCAGCTTTGCCATTTAATCTACCGCCTTTATCGTTATGAAGGGGACAATCACTTCGTCAATGGAAATGCCTCCATGTGTCATTACTTCATCATTTTTATTGTCAAAAGAAACTCCAGCTTCGCAGACGTAATAATTATAATCTTTATTAAGATAATAGCCGGGATAAGTCAGGACCTTATCTGCAAAGTAATCTTTTTCTTCCGCAAAATCTTTAAGTACAAACATTCTTTTCGATTTGGTTTCAACCTCAACTCCGACATTACGAATAGCGCCTACTCCAATGCACGGCGTATTACCGTGATCGGAAGTTATATAAACAGTAAAGCCCTTCACTGTCAAATCTTTAATAAGTGCCTGCAGCTTTCCCTCCTGGGCCATTAGCGTAATGTCATTATACATTCCCCTACGCCCTTGCTTTTGGCCGTGAACGATGTCATCAACGTCATTAATAATGATAGCCGCAAACTTCGTAAATTTACCGATGGGCGGCTCATATCCCTTCGTGTATAAGCTTTGCCGTCTCGTATATCTGGCATTGGCCGCAGCTTCCAAAAATCCCTTTTCTTCTTTACTTAGAGAAAAGGGGTTCTCCAACTGGCGCGGATATTTTCCACTCAGTAAACCTTGCCGAGAAATCGGTGTTGTCGTAGGTATAAGCGCATAAGTACACTGAAAGTCAAAATCAATGCCGTCCAAATGTCTGGAGATGATCTCGAAGTCAAACAAGGACATGCCATCCATGACGATAAGTGCCGTTTTGCCATGCGCAATGAAATCAATTACTTTAGGGAGAATCGCCGGAGCCAAACTATTAGTTTGGCCGGAAAGCTTTTGATAACCATCAAATACAAACTTTTCAAAGGCAACGTCAACGAAGCTTGTACTGATCGAGACATTGGCTTTAGCTGCATAAAATTCTAGTAAAGCCTTTTTACGAGCAATGTCAATCCACTCACATGATTTAATAGCGGATAGTTCTCCGGAAGGCAAGAGACTATCAATTATTGTTGTACAATATTCTGTGACATTTTGCTTTGAAAATACGGTTTCGACAATAAATCTCTCTGCCTTCTCTTTATTTTCACAGGGCGAATAAAGTTCGCCATAGGCAAAACTAATCAAGTCGATGTCTTTGATATATTTTCTTACGATATCTTCATTTAGCTTGGGGAATAAGGTTCTGATCGAAAGCTCAATCTCAAAGAACCTCTTCCTAATGTCATAGGGTACATAGATATCTGATGAAACAATAATCGCCCATTTTGTATCGGCTTTTTTTATCTCTTGCTCGTAAAGAAGCCGAAAGGCTTCAATATCTATATACTGGATAACTTCATAATGTTGAGTCTTAAGCAGCCTAGTGTAATCGTAAGCAGCACAAAAATCACCGGTATCAAATATCAGCAAACGCTTTTCATATTGAAGGGAAAGATATTCAGCTATTTGTTTCTCGATCATAATCTACTCCATATACACCATCATTATCAGTTTGAATTCAGGACAGAGTTTCTTTCCTGACTGGTAGTTTGCTTCCATCTGTGCTTTTTCCCGGCCTAAGGACATGAGTTTATGCTGCCTGATATTCTCTATACCGATGTGCTGAGCGGCTTCAACTCGCAAGTTTAAAGCATATAAATATTTTCTATACGTTTCTTCATTGCGGTTTTCAAGCTCTGTTTTTAGGGCTAAGAAAATATCATAGGTAAATTCTTGCGAAACTGTATAAAGTTTAGACCATGTTTCCCTATCAAGCATATCTCCCTCGTAAGCTGTAACCAGCTTTGTTGGATCTAAAATCGCCTCCCAAAGCTTCTTCCCAGCCATCGGACGCAAAATAAAGTCTTGATTTACGAAAATAGGGATGATTTTTTGCCCCTGGCTATCTGAGGATACGGATAACTGCCAAAGCATAAAATAGCCTTTTTCATTGGGAAAATCTTTTATGGTAACCTTCAGGATATAGCTTTCCATCTCTTGTTCAATTTCTTTGTTCAGATGGCTGATAATTACGGAATCGTTAATGCTAAACTCCTCAATCGCCAGATAAGGATTGCCCTTAAAGTTTTCATAATAAGTAACCATCTGCCTTAACGCAGCCTCAAAGTCAAAGGTGGACTCTGTCCCGATCATCGAAGTTAGATCTTTTTCTTCCTTGATAAGATCTTTAACGCGCATTGTATTCTGAACTTGCTTTTTTAAATCTTCTTCAACCGGACCAATGCTAAATTCAATTTTTTGGGGATTGCGGATAGAGTTCATGTACGCATCCGTAAAATTAAGCTCAGCGGTTTCACTGTCCAGCACATCGGAATACTTATCTACGCCTATTTCTTTAAGAATGATGGAAAGCTTTTCTTCCAACACATCTTTGACCCGGTTTTCAACAGTGTCCGCTAAAGTAAAGTTAAAAATAAAAACATCACTCTGCTGTCCGATACGGTCAACCCGTCCGATACGCTGTTCAATCTTCATTGGATTCCAGGGCAGGTCATAATTAATGACGCAGTTAGAGAACTGCAGGTTTAGGCCCTCACCACCAGCATCAGTGGATATAAGAATATCCGTATCCTTTTTAAATTCCTGAAGTACAGCGTTTCGTTCCTCAATATTCATGCTGCCATTAAGAATGGAAATTGAGTAGCCCCGGTCTTGCAGCAGTCTTTGAAGATATTTTTGTGTCGCCACAAACTCAGTAAAGATGATGACTTTTCTTTTCCGCTCTTGAACAAACAATCCATCGATTATTTCAAGCAACGGCTCGATCTTTACATCAAGATACTGGAACTCCGCTTGCTTAGCAATGGCAATGATACTGTCCAGCTGAGCGATTTCTTCTTTGATGTCGAGTGAAATAGCAGCAATAGCATCTTCCATATTTTCTTCCAGTTCCATCTCGGCAAATTCTTCTTCGGTCATGAATTGAGATTTGAAGGCTTGGTCCTCTAAAACTTTAATCCGGCGCTCCATGCTTTCTCTGACCGCACTCGTACTGCTGGTGACTAACCGCTGCATCATAATGAGCAAAAATACGAACCACATATTTTTACCACGATTGCGCATGGCCTTATTATAATTTTTGGAAACATATTCCGATACCATTTCATAGAGCTTACGCTGCAAGGAATGACGTTCGTCCCAATGCAATTCAATCGCTTTGGTGCTCCGGTTTTTGAAAAGTTTATTGCCGCTGTTATCGATCGCTTCACGCTTTTCGGTACGGATGATATAAGGAGCAACCTGTTCTTTGACAACCGCATTAATATTTGGGAAAGCCTTTTCATCAATCAAGCGTACAAGCCGTAAAAAGGGTTCTGTTTTGCCATTGTGCGGTGTTGCAGTCAGCAAAAGCAAATAAGGACTTGCCGCTGATAAAAGATTGCCAAGCTTATATCTCGCCACTTCGCCGGAACTCCCGGCTACCCTGTGCGCCTCATCGATAACAACCAAGTCCCAACCGCTGTTGATAATAGAATAAATTCGTTCTTCATTGTACTCTTCTATCTTCTCTGCTGTCCAGCCAACTCGTCTTTCCAGAGGTTTAATAGAGTCCATCGGCGAAATTACTTGGTCAAACTGCCCGTAAACATCGTCCTTATCGGTGATCTTGCGGATGGTCTCATAATCTTCCGGCAGAATGACATTGAACTTCTCAGCAAACTTTTCCTGCATTTCAAGACTCCATTGGGTTACAAGACCCGTAGGACAGACAATCAGTATCCGCTTAATAAGCCCTCTGGTTTTTAATTCTTTAATAATCAGTCCGGCTTCAATCGTTTTACCAAGACCAACTTCATCTGCCAGGATGTATCGAACATTATTGTCTGATAAGGCCCGATTAAGTACATGAAGTTGATGTGGTAAAGGAATAATCCCGCTGGAGAGCTTTGACAGGATACCTCCGGCGGTTTCGTTCTTGATCTTAGAAAGCAAAGCAACATACCGAAGGTAGATCTCATTGTAGTTTTCTTCAGGTGCTTCGATACAGATATCATCTGCGGCTAATTTGTAAACTGTACCAGCGGAAGCATTGAAGACTTTATAGGATACATAGCCCCATGCTTCGCTGACTTCCATTATCTGAACACGCTCTTTTTTCATTGTATCAAAAACATGTTGGCCGACAGTGAACACGCTTATTCCCCTTCAGTCTTATTGTTGTCTTTATTCTGGTCCTGTGCAAATTCCAATTTCGTCGGAATAGCTGTTGTTTGAACTGCTTTCATTGGGCTTTTATCATTTTGTGGATTAGTGGAACATATACTATTTTCGGACAATTCACCAACATTTAGAGCTTTATCATTAATCATTTCGATTATTTCCTCCTGTGATTGGTCGTTTATCTCCTCCACTACGCTGTTCCGTGGTTGGAATCTGAGGAGTCTGAACTTGTTTCATCGGGCTTTGAGATTCTTGGCCCGAGCCATTATCCCCACATCTATTATTTTTGAATAAACTCATTATTTCACCTCAAATCATTACACATATTGCAACTATAAACCAAAAGATAATACACCCAATAGAAGCATAAAAGCTTCCCATAGATATTCTAATTAGCAAAACACGTCTGTCATTAATGTCTGCTTTGCTTTTTTGCACTTTCCCAACCAATTGAACCCACTGTTTTAGTTGCTGTGACTCTTTTAAAGATTGTTGCCAGTTGTCGTCAATGAATTGCTCAATTTCTGAAACAGAAGGGAAAGTTTCATATTTTCTCCTTCTTTGTGCTAATGATGCGGTAACAAGACTAATAAGTAAACAAAGGACAATAGAAGAAAAGGCTAACAAAAGGAATTCATATGATAATTTTCCCTTATCATGAATGAAAATCCTGTCTGCATTTGACTCGACTGTTGTATGAGAGAATTTTCGCGATTTGATTCGCTCTCATATTTCATTTGACTAAGCTCTTTGACATGTCGGTACAACGAAACTGCTTGCCGCTCCCGAATGAATTCTTGGCTTGATTCATCTTTTTTTAGCCTAACATTTACTACCAGTTTTCTCCGCAATACAAGTCACCCTATATCCTTCCTAAGCTAATGTCATAATACATCAGCAGCTTATCATCCTCTTGGATAACGGTTTCCGGTAAACGGTCAGCTGTATCAACTATCAACTTATAATTCTTCTCTACCCAAAGCTTAGCAAAACCTACTCTAATTGCTTCCGTGCGGAATAGTTTGAGCTTACCTTTTGTAACCAAATACCCCTCAAATTCTTTGAGTAGCTTCTTTTCACGAAGCTTTGCAACATCAGCAGCCTTTGTAATATCTGGTATGTACCATTTACCTTTGTCATCTTGAAGAAAATTGTCTTCAAGCAAAACAGATAGTTCAGGCATTGCTTCGAACTTATCAATGGTTTTAATTTCCTGCATGAACTTTGGCTGGATTTCGGCATAAGTTTGCGGCTTTTCGAGCTGTTGGTAGAGCCAGGCAATGGCAGATTTTTCATTTGTGACAAAGAGATCGAACTGTATTGGTTCAATATCATTTATAATACGGGCAGTATCATATTCGTTAACTTGATCAGTAAGGAAATACATTCCGTCACGCTTTAAGAACTTCTCATCTAGACCATTGTAGAAGTCAATTGCATCTAATGGAACAGCAATGCTATTTATAATATGATAGGCCACCATGCGATCAAATAACAAATACGCTTGACGTTCTGCAATTAGCTCAATTTTTCCCTCTTTAAGAACGACAACCGGAAGATTTTCAAGATGTTGTCGTACAAAACTCCATGCAGTTTCATTACTTCCCGCATGAGAAACAAAATCCCTTTTAAAGCTATCTTTTGGTTTATATGCCGAAATTACAAGGTCTTGCTTTACTGCACTTGATGTTGTTACCTGCTTAAAGCTACCTTGTTTTTTGTCAAGGGTTCTTACATCTGCAATGATAAACCCAGCTCTAAGTAGTGATTCTTGAATTGCATTCCAAACGGAATTTTTCGAATTATGGAATTCAACAGTTATCCAGCGATTCGGCTTTAAAATACGAAAAAACTCTGCAAAGCACTGGGTCATCAACTGTTGGTATTCAACTAATCCTTTTCCTTGCACCCTATTAATTATTGCTTCAGACTTAATATTTGTCTTAATTTTTAACCATGCTTCCCAAATGAAGCTCAATTCTGAATAATTAAGGTTCTCTCCGAAAGGCGGGTCGGTAAAAATGTAGTCAATTGAGTTTGAAGCAATATTCCTCAAGTCTGTAGAAGAAGCGGTACTGCATATACCACCTTGGAATGCAAATGTTTTGCTAAAGGCCTTAGAGAAATCGGAAATTTTACTACGAATGAGCTTAAAAACATTTGTTTCAGCAACTAACGACGGAACGTACAATGTGCCATTTAAAGGACCGTTACCACGGTGTCCCATGTTATACCTAACTAATTTTGAGGATAGAGTGGCATTGATTGATTGAAATACTATCTGTGTTTTTGTTTTTTGTATAAGATTGTTTATACAAGCAAGGACATACAAGTTTCTTTTTGTATAAAACTGATGTACATAATAAATTCCATGTGAACGTTTAGGTTGTTCAGTATTATACCCATCAGGCAATGCATCATTTGGATACCAATATGGGTTACGCATGTGGTCAATTTTTTCTATTAAAGCTAAATCCTCATCGTCAGGCAATTTCGTATACTGTTTTCCGTTATATATATAGTTGATAAGGACAGGTACTTGCTTTGCTATAAATTCTGTCGTATCCTTTAACATGCCAATTTCCATTGTCTGTGCGCGTTCGCAGTCCTTTTTCGATAATTCCATACCGCAATGCGAGCAATGGAATACTTCATTAACCTTTTCTTTATCTTTATCAAATGCAACATCCCAAAAAACAAGTTCAGTCCCGCATTGTGGACATATTAGAATATCTGACCACACTGTATAGTTAATCCTGCCAATTGGCTTTTTATTATCGTAAGATATATTAACTTCATTTATGCTTCTTGTGTGATAGGTTTGATACATCCACCCACATTCTTTTTCACACTGGTCCATTATTCTAAGTGCCTCTTGCTCAAACTCAAACACTTTTGTTGGTGTATTATAATTAAATGAAATAAACTGAGCTGCAGGCGACAGATCATTTAAAATAGCATTTCTAGAACCCCATACTATTTTTTTTTGCTTTTGTTCAAAATCGTATCTCATTTCAAGATCTGCACAACCACACATCTGTGCAGCAACCCCTGTCATTCCAGTTCCAGAAAAGCCATCGAAAACAATATCACCAGGTTTCGTATAGTGAAGAATATAACGCATAATTGCCTTGTAAGGAACCTTTGTATGATAGCTATGGGCCATATAGATCGGGTCATTTTTGCCTTCACTAACATCCGCGGCAAAAGGTTCCCGATGATAATCATCCGTCGCTTCATCATAGGGCTTTCCATTTTCACGGATAAAATCTTCAATAAACGGATTGGGGCAAGCCGTATAGTATGGAGGATTAGACAGAGCAATAATATCCTCATCTTTGGCAATGGGAAAGCCCTCTATTTGACGTACCTTATCGATATCTTCTTTAGTGAATTTCATATTATCTGCTCCTTATCTTTTCACTACAATACGCAGCTTGTCTCTATCCTTACCCTTGGTATAGCTATTCAGCAATTCATTCAGTTTATGTTGGAAGGTTTCCATATCGCAGGGTCCAAGCGCATCGAGCTTGTCGATTAGGTCATCGGCAGCAATTGAAACCGGCTCAAAACCTTGCAATAATGCTTCAATAGCATTAATAAAGAATTGGTCAATTTTTTCCGGCAAAGCTTTACTTTTTATAAAAGTGCTAATTACTTTTTGCTGTTCCGCGCTAAGATATTGCTTCTGCTCTTCCAGCGTCGGGTCTGTCACTGTATTGAATAACGTGTTCGTCCATTCAGCCAGCAACCCGTCAATCCGGTCTTCAAGCTCGTCCAGTCTGCCTTTTACCTGAATATCTGATTCTCCCATAAGAAAATTGCATTTCGTACAAAAATGAGTCGTTTTAATCAGCTCAGCAGTCAGCTCGAAGCAGACTTTCAGTCCGGCCAAGTCTTTTTCGATACTATCAAGCTTGGAAGCTGAGAGAATATCGATTGCTTTCAAACGTTTCAGATTAGCCAGTTTTATTGAGCTGATAAGTTCACCTTTTCGCTTACCCTCGGCAATGCCTAGACGCTTCTTCTGATGTTCATCGAAGTAAACATCAATGTATTGGTTTTTGACCTTTGTCAGTAAACTATTTACATCTGTCGCCGCTGCTTCGCCGTTCATGTCTTCGGGGATATCATCTCTGATTTTACGGAAGTTATCCTTAGCGGCTTCAATTTCGTTTTTAAGTGCAGGACTAAGCTCCATCCGTTCCAGGTTCATCATGTAGTTTACGTTAGTAAGACAATCATTTTTAAACTTTTCGTATTCCAGAACGGTTTTTGCTGCTGCCATATCTTTGCCCAGCTGCTCGATCTGCTCAGACGTATAGTTAAAGTTATTGAGCTTCGCAACTGTATTGAATCTGCTTTGGAAATTACCGAATATGTCGAGAACTCCCTTCGCTGAAGTCTTATAACCGGAAGCAATATGATCAGCAATTAACTGTTCTCCCCAAAGCTCAAAACCCTCGTTCAATTTACTATTTGCTCTCACTGCAACATTAGCCATCTCCTGCGCTTTGGCAAGCATCTGTTCCAACCCCGCCTCACGCTGAGCAGGATTGTTGATTAGACCGACAGGCAGTTCCAACAACTCGTAAAGCCTGACCAGCTCTACCAGCTGCACATCCTTGGGCTTGGAAATGTATTTAAATTCATAGATATCGGTAGCATTTATTTTCGGTAATGTTTCCAAATCAGACGCAGTCAAAGTGGTTCCACTCTTCAACGCAATAACTATATTGCCCGTGTGAACCAAGGCAAGCAGGACTATTGGCAGGAGTACATAGCTAATTCCAAATCGTTTGTCGTTATAACCGATAAAGGTTTCTTCATAAATGTCATTGAAATTGATAACAGATTTGGCCGGTAGCTTGTCTAACTCTTTGATAAAGTATTGGGCATATTTTGAATTTTGAACGGATATTTTTTCCCCTTCGAGCAGGCCAAAGCTTTCCAGAAGAGCGTTTGCCTGCTGGTTCTTTCTACCTGCAAACCTGTCGATTCCGGCACGGATGGTTTCAGCCTGATTTCGCTCTGTAATGTTAACTTTGAAATACGGCATTTCAGGATATCTTTCTGTGAAATAGCCATCTAAACAAATGGATGCCACTAAGTCCATTGTTTCCTTGAAGGGATTGGTATTTTTATACTGGCCCTTCATCACTTCAAGCAGCTGCTTCTTTTCACCCTTATAGATTACTTCAAAACAAGTATTCTTGTTCTCACTGAGGTATTTCATTAGCTTTTTCTTAAAGACTTCGGCTTTGCTTTGATAAGCAGCCTTATTCTTTTCTTCTGCCAGATCACGCATCATCAAGGCAGCAGCATACAGCTTCAAAGTATTTTTAAAGTCCTCACTTGGCTTAAAGATAAAGAAAACCTCGTCGTTCTTTTTCTCGTCAGAATATACTTCATTTCCATATGGAGGTATGAAATAAATATAATAGTCTTCCGGAGGTTGAGCAGTTGGACGGGATTCGGGGGTTCCTAAGAACAGATATCCTCTGCGGAAGATGTTATGTGAGGCCCAATTCAAGGTGTGTTCGTATATCTTGAAATTGGTAACATGCTCTTTCTGCTCCCAATCCAAGCAATAGTAAAGCACATCATAGAAATAGTTATTAAGGCTATCGTCATCCATAACAGCTGCTCTCTGCGTAATCTTTTCATCGTAGTCAATGTCTTTCTTTAAATCGAGATAATATTGGCCATTATCCCCATTGTGTTCGATAAACTGGCCACTAACTGTCGTCATGACATCCTTTAGTACTGTCTGAACAACAGACTGCAGCGTATCTGAACTTTGGTCGGGCATACCCTTTAAGTACAAACAAAGGTCATCTCTCAGGTTTTCTGCCGTGAGTCCAGCCCGAAGGCTGATATCACCGGTAGTCAAGCGATGGACGCTTAAGGCATTTATGATCTGTAAGGCTAAAGGCTTATAAAGGCGTTTGGGGAAGGAACGATTGACAATATCTTCAAGCATCCCGCTCTTTTCAACCACTTCTTTGATATTAGCATCTGTTTTCAGCGCCAGGTTTTCCCTGATAAAAGCCCAATAGCTGTCGAAGGATACAATCCCGGGAGCTTCAGCGGTGATCTCATCATTGAGTATCCGTCGGATGATTTCCGAGATGTTTTTTAAAATATGCCGGTTTTCAATAATATAAATCTTATTAAAAACTTCAATATAGGACGGATGGATAGGGAAGAGATCAACATATTCCTCAATGCGCTCCGACATATTGGTATATAAGCTGCAAAATAATTGTAAATGCTCACGGATTAACGCCTTCTGCTCGGGTGTCTTTTTAAGTATTCTTTCTGAAACAACAAAGGCTGTATCTTCTTTGCGTATAATGACTTGTTCAAACCGATCTTTGACACGGTTTAAGGTGGTAGATACGAAGGAAAAGTTCGGATTATCGAAAAGTTTTTCCTGTACGCCAAAGATAGCTCTCAGACGAGAACTTTTAATTATCTCTCCTAATTCACGCATGAAGCCAAGATCAAGCTTAACTTCTTGGCTTTTACGGCCACCGAGGTAATCAAGGAACTCATCGACCACAATCAAGTATCCTTTATCAGCATATTTGGAAGAAAAAACTTCCATTATGTTAATAAGGACATCCTTGTTGGAAATGATATCCTTTTCATCAGGAAATTCGAAAGACAGTCCGCGCTCTGCAAAGTCTTGTTTAACCTTAGTGAGAATGATATTTCTGAGTGACATCTTTGACGCACCGATTTCGATACGCAAAACTTCAAACTTTCCGGCAATGCTCTTGGCCTCATCCGCAAATTTCTGGTTTTGAATATAGTTAAGATTCTCAGCATCGAAAGCCACCGAAGAAATCACGGACATAAGATGTGATTTACCTGTGCCATAGTTACCGACGAGAAGTACCCCTTTGTTGTCAACCACATCCTCCAAACGAAGCTGTGAGAGCATGTTGTTCTTTAATTTATCAGCCATATCATCGGACATGACATAGCTCTTTACTAAATTCACCGCTTCTTTTTTGTCATTAGCTGCCGTAAGCTGTATGATACTTTCGATAGGGTTAAAGTTAATTAGATCAGCATATTTCATCGACTAAACCTCCTCAAATTACACAGATAATATCGTAATCTTGTATATTATACGTATGAAAATCCTTATGAGCCGGTGTTGCATATTCCAAGCGGTTATCATTAATTGTGCCGCACCACTTCACAAGGATTTTAGCTCTGCGGGATATCTCATAAAAAAGCCTGATAACATCCATTTTATATCGCGGGTCAAATAACATTTCATAATCTGTTAGGATAACAGTTTCATGGATAGAAGCAATAATTTTCATTATTTCGTCTGTGACGCTTTGCGGCCTGTCACTAATGTCTTTCTTTACAAGAGCTTCAGCCAACAACTTATTAAGGCTAAGCTCATAATAGTGGCTGTCATCAATAATTTTATTTAGTCTTGGTGTTAACGAGCAAAGTATAATAGGGATTGTCGTTTTATTAATATCATCCTTATTAATTTTTGAACTCATTAATACTGCACCCAATATTATCATTCCTCACTATATTTGACTTTTCAAATATGTTGATATTGGTTCTTAATAATATGCTCCGTATGTCTTTCATGAATTCCACATCTTCTCTGGATATCCTCCAACATATTCCAAAAAAATCAAATTTGCATATTTCATTTAATTCTAAGATTTAAATCGAAACAAATCTATACTATTTAACTCATAATGATCAATATAGTATTGGGCACACAAACAGAAAAAAGCCTCCGAAGTAAAAAACCTCGAAGACATTGATACTACTGGAGCTGATGGTCGGAATCGAACCGTCGACCGCTGATTGTTCGTTAGGTAGTCAAATATTATTTCTTCAATTTGCTTTGAGCAAATAAGCCGCAGTCCATCGCACCATTCTCAAAATCAACATCAACACATTTATATGGCAAAGCCTTCCCGTCTTCAAGCATATTCAGACATATTATTGGTTTCACAAGCTTTTGATAGTATTCCAGCTCAAATTCAACCCATGCAGATTTAATGGAATTCTCGGTTCGTATAAACAATAAATTCTCTGATTGCTCCATACGTTTCTTTAAAGCTTCTTTGGTAAACTCGCTTACGAGACTCCGTTTTAGAAAATCCGAATCGCTATACCAGTCACAATAACAACTGAAACCAATGCTGTTTAGAATCTTGATCGTAGCTTCAACAACTTTCCCATCAAGATAACTATGGGAGACAAAAACACCAAACTGTTTTTTGCTTTGTATCGTATCTCTTTCAAGTCTATTAGCTAAATCGGCAGGCGTCATGTTGAAATCAAAAGTTTCTGTCATATATGATTTCTGCTTGCCTTTAAAATTCTTTCGCAGTTTCACATAATGACCGCTTTTTTGTAGATGGCTAAAAGCTATCTGCCGTATTTGAGCATTTCGTTCCGAATCATTAATTTTGCTAAAAAAGGTAAGTGTTTTTTCACTAATAAACTTACCCATTTCCGATACAATCTCTATTTTCCCTTCGGTTGTTATCCCTTTTTGATGATATGCAGCGATTAAGGCATCTATATAATAGGGCTCAATTACTTGCGTACGCCTTGTATAATCATCAATTTTGGCTGTTTTTTCTACAATTTTTCGTTCTCTTTTGTTTTTTAGTTCGTTGTATTTTCTATCTATGTCATCTTCTGAATAAGAAGCCTTATGCTTATCCTTATAGCCTTTACTAAGAATATTTTTCACAACCGGCATGTTAAAGAAAAACTGTTCAGGCGTTTCAGGATGGTAACGTGTCTGCTTTCCGACTTTTTTCAGAAACCCATCTTTGTTCTTATAATTATTCTGCCTTTCAACAATTTCTTTCCACTCAAAAGGGTAAAACTGTGAAAAAAGATTGAGCAAATCAACTCCGTTATATTCATAAGGCAAGATATCGGCAACTAAATACAGCGGTCGCTTAATTTTTTTATGTATTCGCATTGTTTCGCCAACATATTTTCGTTTTGTTATTCCAGGCATCATCAGTCGTTCCTTCAGGTTATTTAGCTATTTTATAGATATAGTATAGCGCCTACTATAAAGCCTATATTTCTTTTCTGATATCGTAATTATCCTGTTTGTCTTGGATTTCATAGGCTTTGTCTATGTAATAATCGGGGCTTCCCTTAAAATCGTCCCATTTTGCACATAGCATATAATTATAATCACCACGATAAATTGAGCTTCCCGAATCACATTTATCGGTAGTTGGCTTTTTTTCATTGAACATATTTTTACCCATGATTGTAAAAATAAGATTTGAAGTATTATTGAAAAAAGTACATCCCGAACTACAGCAGCTCTTTTTCTCAGTAAAATATGAATATGAGCCGTATGTATCAGGAACAACAAGAGCCAGTAGCGCATTTGTTTTGCTTGTTACGGTTCTGCCGCTGGAATCAGTCCGCGAAATCTCTTTGAGCGAATATGATATCTCTTGTGGTATCCACTGATACTTTTCAACTTTTAGCTGATCACGCATTCCCTTTGAAAGCATAACAATTGTGAGTGTGCTATCATATATTCTATTTTTTAGCTTGTTCCAGATTGTCGCATCAGATAGCTGAGATAAATCCTCTCCATCCGACTCCCCTTTATAAATATGCTCCGTCTTATCTTTTAACAGCCCTTCGAGTTTATCCACGTAATTTCTAACGGTACATGGATTCCAGATTGTAGCTGCACCAGTAATATCCTTAACATTACTATCAGCATACTTGTACGAAACAAAAATTTTACGCCCCATATTTTAACCCCCAATCAAACCCTTAACTAACAGGCAAAATAAATAACAACTGCAACCGCAAGCGCAAGTGGTATATAGAAACCCGCCTCCGTTTTTGATAATACGCTTTGTAAATACTGCGTTTTACTTTCCAAATCTGGGGCAGGAGGTGTTAACCCCATATCTATATCCTCGTCTTGAAGTTTTATAGCCTTATTATATAACTTCCGATACAAGCGTTCTTGCTGCAGGTAATAGGAATCCATTAACCAAAACAACACTACCGGAATGTACGCAATCAAAAAGAAGGATTTATCCGCATCTTTACTCGCTAAGGCAAATATGCCAGCGACAAGGGTTATCGCCCAGCCTTTCAGCATAAAGCTATTGTTGGCCATTCGTGTTACGACATTCTGTATCAATTCTAAATACCTGATTTTTGTTTCTGAACATTTCTCTGTCACCAGAAGCACCTCCTTCTAATCTTCCTCAATCTCGTATTTCCCTTTAATGCGCTTTTCGATATCCTCCACCGAGGGTAATGTATCCGCCAATTCTATATTCCATGACCAGCCATTTTCTAACGCTTTATTGGCATACCAAAGATAAATATTTATCAGAAATTTTATCCATCAAGGTTTGAAGATGATACCACGTTAAATCTGCAAGTGGCTCCTGCAGATTTTCATTTTCATCAAACATTTCGGCAAATCTGCGCATATACCGCAAGTTGCGTACAGAGTACCCCTTGGCATTCGGAAACTCTGAGTAAGCATGAGCTTACCGCCTCAATTCTGCAGTCGGCACTTGCAGATTCCAATTTTTTGTTGTGCAAATATTATCTCATAATTAAAAACTAAATACTTTAATCTGCACAAAACTTATAACACATTCTCTACATAGCTATCCCAATACTCATCGTCGCTGGTAACCCCGTGCAACCAGCAATATAGAATCACAGCTTCAAATTCCTGCTTCTTACCTCTGGTAAAGATTTTTTTGGGCATATTTCTGTAAAGTGAATCAAGTCCAAACAAATTACTTTTCTGCTTATAGTCATAATCCCAAAGAATCGAGTCACTTAATTTAATATTTTTATATTCGGCCCGCTTATCATAATATTCGCTCTTCTGTTTATGCCCTTTAGGCCATATGTCCGGGTATTCATAAAAATAGTGAGCCCACTCATAGCAAAAATTATAGACATTCACTCCGTATTTTTTATATGTGTCATTAATCCATTCATTAATTCCTTCAGATATAAAAAATCCTTGCTCATAGGGCGCAAATAAGCTTTTTACCTTATGAGCATCTTTAATGAATAGGTAAATCATTTCCGACTGTCCTTCGAGAAATTTGAAACTTTTAACAGCCTTGGGGTATATTTCATAAGACAAAGACCTGAATTCCGCTTCGCTGTCATAAAGTAAAAAATAGTCATTCACAATAAAATTCATTAAATTCTTGTGCATATATTTTCCATATGATGCGTAAAGCGAGACTAACCAATCTCTTACCTCGGTATCATAATCACGAATAATATTACGATATTTCTCAATTTTCTGCCCATGCAATACCGTTTTCTCGTCCGCCGGTTTCGTCTCAAGATAATTATTAAAATACTCAAATATATAATTCACGCAAATACGGGTATTTTCTTGTCGTTTATCCAGATCATACTCATTAATTCCATCCTCTTTTTTTCGTTTGAAAATGTATTCTTCCAATCGCATTCCGCTCATCCACCTTCGTATGTAAAATAACTACGGTGAAACCACAACACGCAAATCACCCTGCGTTGTCTTTTTAAGAAAAAGTTCTGTCGTTGCAAGAAGTTTGAGAATATCTGAACTAAGTGATGCTTTTGATCCCCCTGGCTGCACAATGACCACTTCAAACTGTAACTTTGATCTCCGAGCCTTTTCCTTAAAGTAGGAGAGCTGCTTCATCTCTCCTTTCAAAAACCGAGTATACCCTTCTCTAACCCATATTTCGTGGCGGCGCTTTAGGTCGTTATATAGACGTGTCATTCCTAAATGTTTAACTGTTATGCTTTTTTGAGCCTGTCCGCAAACAGTATAGAAATTATCAATCTCGCCTGAAATTTGACCACCGATAGCACCCTTGCAATGAACCAAGCACAACTTAATCGTACTGTCATCAATGTCTTTTAAGCAGACAAGGTCACCGGCCTCGCCCTTACCGTCATCATTAAAAACAACATCAAATTCGTTTTCAACAGCCTGAAAGCTTTTATATTGTATCGTATTTGTGTTTCCGTTTTTGCCTATTGATTCCCTGTTCAGCGGTATTGATTCCCAATCCCAAGATTCAATCCGGTCTCTTGGAAACTCTCCTGCATTCATTGGTACTGGGATATGATAGCAGTTATACGAATATGTGCCGTCTGAATACCTGATTATCACAGGATCAACCACGAAGTATTCATGTAAAGCAATGTTTGTGCCATTAGCCTTTTGAAAATAAACATCCTGTCCTGAATGCTTAATATAGCGGTATCCAGCAGGAATGCTGCCATCAATCAAAAAACTGTATTCTGAAGATACATTGTCACTCGACAAACGAATAATAATTTCACCGTTGCCTTTTACTTCAGAGATTTCAAGCTCAGCCAGATAAAGAGGAACTTCCGTTGTGCCAAACACGATATACTGATCGCTTAATGCTACCTGTGCTTGCTCGCCCCATTGTACACTTATCGGATATTCAATATGGGGGGCATTTAGTCTGTTTGGTCGCAGAAAATCATTCGTGATATTCGCTGCGTCAATCTCATCCTCATTGGACACTTTCTCCCATGTTCGTGTTGTCCAATCGATCCACTCTGCAATCGTTCCTGCAGACTGTTGCCAGACCTTGCCTCTCTTTTGGGTACCGCCCCAGAGCACCCGATCACCATTTTCGTAGCCAACACAAGCGATATTGTTCAAGGCAGACTCTGCTCGCTCAATTAACGCAAGGCCTTCTGTGACATTAGGTCCGAAATATGACGTAAAACTGATTGCACCAATTCGTGAAGATCCAAGATTTTTTACAAGCGGAAGCTCAACATTATTTAAGATATTAAAAATCACTGGTCCTTGTATAAGAATCGTTCTATCGTCAGTTATTGCTTTTACCATTTCAATACTTTTTAAGCCGTCATAGTCGCTTGCATAAATGAAAAGAGCACCATTGTCTCTGTCCCATCTTGCCAGCAACAAATGATATTGCCGATCAAGTATATCTTGGTAATTGCCCCAGCGTACGCGAGTTTTGCGGTGGACTACCGCAACAAGTATATTATTATCGTTGCTAATAGCATGCCAACTTTCTGAATCATTGGGAAGAACGTCAGCATACTTTTCAGGGTTCCAATCTGTGCATTGTGTTTTGAAAATCTGGGTTGATAATGACGGACGTAAATTCCAAAGCGATAGGTAAGCATGGAGGTCTCCGCCTTCACGTAATTTATGTATCACATCCTGCAGTCGGAGTTCCTGCTCGATACGCTCTTCACTCAACCTTTTTATTAAGCCATCCCAGTCAGCGCCTTCAGCATATAAGGCCTCAATTTTTTTCTCCGTAGCGGGATCAGCAATATTGGCAACGACAGTAGCCTCACCAATTTGTTGCCAGTTGCCTTTGCGTGTAAAGCGCCCGACAAACTGCAACGTGATAGCAAGAGATTTATGAGCGTCATGTAAAGCAGCAACTTTTAGATTTGGCAGGTCAAATCCTTCTCCCAGCATATCAACGCAGACAACAATATGAGCGGCGTTCTCATCCCTATTAATCAGTTTAGCAAGCGCCTCACGGTTTTCACGCTGACGTCCTGCTCCAGAGTAAACAAGCTGAGGAAGCATCTCAGGAGCAAGCTCCTGATAGAGCCGAAACACCTTTATAGCACGATCCTTGCCCTCACATCGTGCCATAAGTATGTGGTCGAGATGCAGTTCGTTTCGGTCATGCCGAAGTGCAGTCAGGGCTTCTTCCGCAATACTTCTGTCGCGTTGTTCTTCGTCTCCGAACTCCTCTATGGTTTTCAAATGTATGGGGCGATAATATCCGGCAGCCTGAGCATCACCAAGCTTATAATTGAAGATAATCTTCCCATCTACACGCTTGTTGTCCCTTCGAAAAGGTGTAGCAGTAAACTGTGTAATCCGTTTTTCCGAAAACATTTGACGCACATTTGACCACTGAGAAGCTGGGATATGATGGGCTTCATCTACTATGAGATCTGTGCAACTCTCAGTAAGAACCCGCAGAGCTTCAGGTGTTGAAGCGCTTAGTGATTGAGGTAGGGCAACAATAATATTCGATTTTTCAATTATTGCCCTCGCCGCACCTTCTGAACGAATGCCATTCTTTAACACTGCAACATTCGGCCCAATTGTCTCTGACGGTATAACTTTAACATCAGGCATTACTCCCAAGGTCATGAATTTTTTCGAAATTTGTGTTCTAAGTGCATCGCTTGGCACGATAACAAGTGTTCTCGGAAGCCTCTTGTAGACCTGCAGAGAGAGCATCGTTTCCGTTTTTCCTGTTCCTGTAGGCAATACAACCGTAGCAGGTTCAAAGCTGTTTCCAACTGCAAAATGTGCAGACAACGCATGCAATGCGCCAAGTTGAGGAGAACGCAAACCTTTAGTGCCATCTTCTTCATTCTCTTCTCGGAAGAAAAACTTACCCTTCCAGCTTTCAAGAACCTGTTCAGGAGTGGAAAATCTATTATTGAGAAGACCAAGGTCATCCCATTTTAATCGGGTATCTACCCCAAGATCATGAAGTCTTCTTAGTTCGGGGGCTAAAAGCACTAACCGTTCATCATTAGTCTCTATCCGCCGTGATCCTTTAAGTCGCATCATTATTTCATCGAAGGGGAATGCTAAGCCTGTTCTTATAATGTAGTAATTGCCGTTATCAGATGCCTCAGCAAATGCACTTATTCGCAGCCCTCGAAACGCCTGCTGAAACAAGACATTTTTACCGATAGCCACTTTTTTTAGTGGGCTTTTCGGTATTGTGATATCCCCTTGCCAATCAGGAAACAATCTCATTACAAATCACCCCCGAAACAAAATAAATTACCTCGCAGGGAAGTAATTTAAGTAGTTCAAGATTATAATCCCATCGAATTCGAAGAGTTTTAATCGTTTGAAGGTTCTGCTATATTGGATTTATTATAACAAAAATTTCCTTTTTTCTCAATTCGTATTCTATCAGGCAATCTCTTCTGCAAGTTCCTTTGCTTTGGCTATCAGCGCATCATCAATCTCGACATCCTTCGCCATCGCCATGACCATCGGTAGCCCGAAAGTCGCTTGTACGGTTCGGGAAGGGGCGGGTTACTTTGTTAATCCGCCTATTTCATTCAGCAACACACCAATACCGTCAATCTTTTTTAATAGCTATACATTTTCCGATATATTTTCATTCGGAACTTTGTCAGCCTGAGTGCTTTAAAGGACTGCTCTATAAAGTCTCCGACCTTATCAAACAGGAATTTGTCTCCGTCGAAAAAGCTGAAGGTCACATATTGTACGCCATCAATAATTGTACAATTATCTCTGAAACCTCCTTTGAATAAAACATAATCTTCTTCTCTTTCAAACCCCGTCCATGACCCCGCTTTGGACTTTCTTTTTCTGCGATAAATACGGTCTTTTCTCCGTGTACGACCTCGAAGCCTACCCCAAGGGGCAAATTCCAACCCCGCTATAAAATGCCCTCAGACCCGCATTGAGGGGCGATGTTAGCCGCACACTAAGCTGGATAATTGATTTAAAAAATCCATTGACAACTTTAACTATGTATGTTTAACTTTAAATGTATCACAATTACGGTGAGTAAAAGGAGGTGAGTTATTATGGCTGACAACGCAAGTACAAAAAAAGAATCAAATCAACATGATGCGATCTTCAATCAAATCCCTGACAAGGTTAAGTACTCATCGGTCGAGAAATTCTTCCGAAATGCTCCTGAACCATTTAATAATGTAGAGATAACGAGGCGAATATTTACATCGTATATTCAAAATGGAATTCTGCCTGAAACTGAAAAAGCGAATCGCCTGAATGACAAGTTTACTCTATATACAAAGGATCAGATTGTATATTTTTATTTAGCACAGCAACTTAAATCATTGACTAAACTAGAAAATATAAGTAAATTGTTTTCGGCTTTGAGAAATGATGAAATCGGCCTCAGTGCCCAAGATGTATATGAGCTATTTAATCTCGGAAATGAGTTTTATGCTGAGATTGAAGTAACTTTGGTTAAAACGATTAAAGAATTACTAATTTCAAATATAACAGAAGATGGTAATAGTGTTGAAGATTTAGAAAATGAATTTGAAGAAAGCAAGGAAATTCTGATGCCTCTTCTCTGGCTAGTTATGGCGAAATGTTGTATTGATGGCTTCAACGAGCATGTGAAAAACTTTGATAAGAGGGGTATAGATAAGTAAGTTAAAATTTCTAAGCCAAGAGAAAGGCGGATGAAGATAATATAAGTGAATCTGTTAGCTATGAAAAATATGGTGGAGGAGGACATATCAATTATGTCTGCAGAAGAAAAAAAGAAATTCAATTTTCTAATTGGTTCAGATACAATAATATCTTTAGCCACTTCAGCTATGATCCCGTATGCCATTTTTGAGTTTGCGGTAAAAATGTCAAGCTATAAAGGAGGCCCAGCAATTTCACACGCTCTGAAAGCTTTCGGACCTGGAGGAGTAAAAGGTGGTATCGCTACACTTTTACTTAGTGCAGTAACGACATATGCTGGCACACAAATGATACTACCACTTATTTGTGAGAAAGTTATAGAAGCAGATTACGCTAAAGGTGAGAAAACAAAAGAAGATCTTATTGATCATATCAATCACCTTCCAATTTCCAACCCGTTGCGGGATTTACTTATAGAAAAAATTAAAAAACTTTCGTAGCCCATTTGTATCTTACAGAATATTGGGAAGGACTGATTATAGTTATGGGTGAAAGATTTCCCGACGTTGATTGGTGGTGCGATCGCTGCAACGCATACCTAAATGGTCAATCAGGATTCGATGATCATAAATACATTTGGCAGTGTACAGAATGTGGGCACAAAAATAGCATTTCAAATGCTAACATATATGAGTCTGAACATGACTACCGAAATCAAAAATAGGAGAATAAGGAAAATGAAAAAAGCGGCAATCACTGTCCTTTGTGTGGCGTTGCTCTTAGCTCTAATAGCTGGGTGTGGTTCTGAACCGACAAGCTCGATCAACAATGGCAACACCTCAAAACAAATACCTAACTTGGCAGGTGAATGGAAACAAACAAATAGTAAATCCAAGGACTCTTATCAAGCCGCATCAATAAACGGTAATATTATTGAAATATACTGGATAAGTAATAATGGCGACACAAAATCTCTTTATTGGGCTGGTTCTTTTGTCGCTCCTACAACTGCGGATGAACCTTATAAGTGGGATTCGGAAAATGACCACAGTAAAACTAATAATGCTATGCTGGCATCTTCTGCTGGTACTAAAACTATTACATATCAAAACGGAATACTAAGTTACGAGGCTTCAGCTCTGGGGACTACTACAACGGTTAAACTTGAGAAACAAAAATAACGACAATTAAAAAAGTTCTAGACTGCTTTATCAATATCGTTAAGTTACTGCTTATCGCTCGATTTCATAGCCGCAAGAAAGGCTTTCCGCGCCCATTCTGGCCGTAAAGCAGTTTGTTGGAGTTTCTCCCAAACCCCCAACCGTCCGCTTGTACTCCCGATTTTAAGCCGGCTTTCGCCGTCTGCTGTGTACCGGTAAGAAGGCTGGTTGTGTGCTTTGTGCGGTTGGAGAACCCGCATTATTATAGCAAAGGAGGATACTTTTTTCTGGGTATATCTAAAAACTTTTTGGAACCACGCGTCGAAAGCGTGGTTTTCTAGACAATATAAAATCCTTAGAACCACTACGATTCTAAGGATTTTATATTGAATGGAGTTGGCAAGGTGACTTGAATACCCGACCTGCTGATTACGAATCAGCTGCTCTACCAACTGAGCTATGCCAGCATATTTGAGGACGGGACTGCCGTCCTTTTATTATGATAACTTCTTACTTCCTTATAAACAATCACCGACCTGCTTATTAAGAGTATCTTTAAGTACATTTCAACTGAAACTGTCGAATCCTGAAATGCAGGAATATAAAAGCATTCAGATTAGACCTTACTTTTAAAGAACCTGTGGAAAGTATCAGATAAGACTCGCATTCAATTATTAATGATCAATTTATGGGGGTTAGAACAAGTCCCTCTATCAACAGATTTTCAGCTGTTTGTTTCTCCTTATAAATTGTTCTTTAAGAATTTCTCAATATTTTTCAGCGCCTGGTTTATCGAATGGGATACTCTGCTTTTGCCAACCCTTTCTATCCAAGCAATTTGCGCTATGCTCATATCCAGGAAGAAATGAGCATAAAGACGTTTTGCCTGCTTTTCCGGTAAGCTGTTTATAGCGGCATACAACTCCTGATTGCTCATTTTTCTTTCATAGATTTCCTCCGGAGATAAAACGAGCAGAATAACATCCTTTTCAATACCATCGTCAGCATCAAGAGAATAATACGCCTTATGCACACGCCTACGTTCATGGTCTGCATGGTCTTTTCGGTTAAACTGTTTAAGCTGATCAGCAACCTCCTCAGTCACTTCAACAAAAAAATCAGGTATATCAACCGGGTAGTAATCCCGTAAATTGATCCTTTTCATATAAACCTCCGTTTCGGTTTTTTCAAGGTAGAAAACCAAAACAGAGGGAGGTGCGCGGTAGTCGACAAAAATCTCTCTTTTACAGCAAAAAACGCCCAGTTGGATACAGTCCAAATTAGCGTTTGCGAATTTTAAGCTCTTATTTTTAGGTTCTGACAGTTCTACAAACCGGTCAGACTTGCCCCTTGCGCAGAAAAAGCTTTTTTTAACAATTCAGTATTGATGATCGGGCAAACATAAATAGAGATGTCTGCTTCATCACGCCAAGCCGCTGATCATAAATAGCGGCTTCCTTTTTCGGTATGCTCTTTTTCGCATAAAAAATCCCCCCTGAACGTGAATCCGGAGAGGCGTCGGTAATTAAGCATGAAAACATCCCCGCCAAACTCAACGTTTTTTTTATTGGCGGGTTCGCCTAATATATTTAATTGTTGCGCAATCCAGTAATATGGTTTTTAACAAAATGTGTTCTATTAGTTCCTAAATATATAGCTGCAATATCTCGTTCCCCTGTCCAAATAGGAACTGTAAACTGATATTGGAGGTGAACTAATGGATCACAATGATTTTGACAGACTGGGCGGCATTATAAAAGCTGCCCGCAAAGCGAAAAGACTTACACGGGAGCAGTTATCGGAACGGATACACATAACGCCACGTTACCTAATGTCTATAGAGAATGAGAACCAAAAACCCAGCTATTCAATTCTTTTTCAACTCATTCGGGAATTAGAGATATCCGCGGATATGATCTTTTTCCCTGAAAATAAATGTGCACATACTGAAAAAGAACAGTTGATCCGGCTGCTCGGTTTGTGTGATGAGCGTGACCTTAAGATTTTGACAGCTACGCTAAAAGCATTGTTGGAAACAAAATAAGCATACAAAAACAATTAACTGTTTTTGTATGCAAAAGTCTTTGCGAGATCTAGACACAAAAAAACAGCCGCATAAAAGGGCTGAGCAATACGCCTTTACGGCAACCCGGCTGTCATAGCACCAATTAATGCCTTAGACCCGCGGCTTTGCGTCCCTGCCTTTTGACAGGTTTGCCCTTATCGTATGATTATATAATAATCCAAATGTAGTACGAAAACGTCGTACTATTCAAAACCCATTCTGTAATTTTATTCAACTTCCATCTTTTATAATGGGAAGCAAATTACAAGCAGGAATTAAATACTTTTTTTGATTATAGGCAAAAAGAGAGCTGCTGAGAGGCACCTCCGTTAATTGGTTGTGCCTTTCAGCCTTTTATTATTTAGAATTTTTTACTTTTACCAGTACTTCATTGCATAGGAAGCCTTAACTATTTTCATACCACCATCCGGATATACAAAATTACCTATATTTCAGCGTAAGAAATCGAGTCACGTGATCCCAATGTGATACCATTATCAGTTGCCGTATGCCAACCATCCAAATCCCAATCTTGCAACCCAGCAGGATTAGAATAAAATACGGGGGTTTGTGAATAAGTACTATTAAAGCTTCCACTAATATTATATTGAACATAGTTCCCATCCATATATAACCAACCTTTTTGTTGTATACTATCAACTACTGAATCAATACCTGTAACGACATAACTCTGTATTTGAGAATCAGTATGATAGAAGACACCATAGCAATAAGAAAAACTTGCAGCATAGGCAACTGATGAACATAATAATATAAAGGATAGTGTTAGAGTAACAAATAAACCTTTTCTTCTCATTATTCTACCTCCTTAGTTACATGATCAATTTTCACTGGTTCTTCTTTTGATATATCAAATTTCGTTAGAGAGATGGTTCCATCAGCATGCATAATTGCTACTGAAACTACACTATTTCCTTCGATAAAATATACTGGAACCTTATCACCTGGTATGAATATCTTATCTTCTGTCAATATCGTAAGGGCAGATACTAGTTTTTCCCCTAAATCGGCACTCACAGTCGAACTTTTTTCATTAAATACATCGCTATTAAGAACAATCTTTACATTTTTTGTATTAATATCAAAGCTTTTTATAGCCAAGTTTTTCACATTTGTCTCTGCTTCAAGATATTTGTTGCTTTTTTGGGGTAACTCACCAGAAATAGCATTACTACTAAATGCGACCAGTACTGCAGCGGATAAGACTAATACACTCCCTAATACAATAAAGAAATTTCTCTTTTTATTCATCTTTTAACCACCTTTCGTTTTCAATTAAATATTAAAGAGTATTCTCCTTTTCTGTGATCAGGAAATTTTGGCCTGATTAAGGAATAAAATTTAACAAAGAAAAACCTTAATACCAATAACTCGGTCCGGTGTAAGAAGTTTGCTCCATCAAAACATCATTTTGATAAACTAGACCGGTTGAGACTAAACGGTAGTAATATCCGCTCATTACGGCCCAATTTTGATACATAGACCCGCTGCTGCTGTAGGAAGTGCTTGTCCAGCTTTTGATTGTCTGCCAGCTTCCATTGTTGTATTGCTGGATACTGGCATTAATAACCACTTTGTCAATATTACTACGGGCATAAAGCCTTGTCTCGAATTCAAATATCCCGCTGCCAGTTATGTCCGAAGCATTTACGAATGAAGTAATATTTACCCATAACGGTCCCATTTCTAAACCATTTTCAGAGTTTGTCTCCAGAGCAAATACCTGTACAGGCGCTGTACAAAGAAGCATGATCACCAGGACGAGCAGAAAAACCCTTTTCCTCATAAAAATCACCTCCCTTCATTTATCCTTTCATCCAAATAAACGAAAATGGGAGGTGTTTTGTTACACTTCATTTGGAAAAATGTTGAATTTATTTTTTCTTCATACTTTCTGCCATTTTTAGCATTTCCGTCTTATCCGCATCCCCTATTAGGGAAAATAAATACTCTTCTTTCCAAACGATACTGATCAGTCCTTGTTTTTCGGATAAAAGTGCTTCATTATTTTGAACCGTAATATTTTGGACCGCAGCTCCTTCCGTATCAATTCGCAGGTCTGTATTGAGATTTAAATACTGTGTGAATACGATGCTTTGGCCTTGTCCGCTTTTATAGCTGATAATCTTCATCATCTTGCTTTCTTCCGAATTATCAATCCTAAAACCGGGAGGAATATAATTGGGAACATATCCGTTCCAATCCTGCGGTATGTCGATAAGCATTTTTGTGTTATCTTCGTCTGTTGTCCGAATGCTGGTGAACTGATTCTGCATATCATAGATAATATTTATTGCTTTAACCCGCAGAGCCTCAACACTGGCTACGATTATAGTAAAGCTGCCTATTAAAACCAGCAGAAAAATTGCTGCTTTAGGCAAATATTTTATTGTCTTTTTTCTGATGTCTTTTAAGGTTCCTTTTCTGTCATGGCGGGCTATCATTTTCTTCATTTTCTTGTCAAATTCGGGTGGAAGGGTAAATTCACGGGATGAATCCTCCCCAACCGGATTTTCATCTAATATATTATCGACGTGGCAGGCAGCAGCATATTCAAAAAGAGCTTCCATCATTTTTTCTTTTGCATGCACTTCTGCAGGTTTATGCTCACTCATGGTTCGCCGCCTCCTGTTCCTGCAGTAATAGCTTAATCAGGTTCTTTCTAGCCCGACTAAGCCTGGTCCGGGTATTCTCCGGAGTAATGTTTAACATCTGCGAGATTTCCTCATCTTTATAATTATAAAAATATTTCAGAGAAAGGATGTCCGCATAAGAAGGATTCAGTTCCTTCATCTTTTTTGCCAGTTTAGCAAAAGTCTCAGCACTCACAAGGATCTCTTCTACACTTGGTCCCTGTTCTGATAAAGTTTCTTCAATCTCTTCATAAGAAACGCCTGTCTGCTTTTCCCTCAGCCGGTAGATATCGATGGAAACATTTCTAACAATAATAACGAATAATGCCCTTGTTTTGTTACAGTCAATTTTAATAATTTTATCAAAATTCTTAGAGATATTAATAAATGCTTCCTGAACAGCATCCTGGGCCAGATGCTGATCTTTCAGGATTCTATAGGCTATCTTGTACATTAATGAAGCATGTTCATTATATAAAGCTTCCAACCGGCTTCGGTGTTCTTTATTTTCAAACACAGCAAGAATAAACAGCATATCTTTTCTCTTCTTTCAAATGGGATTCTAGTTCTCTTGCAATTATTTTTTAATAACCTCTTGCTTAAGACAATATTTTCTAATTATTGATAATTATAACATACAAAATGCAATTAAGTTGCCCCGTCGATTTAACGTCTAGTAACCTCCAAAGATATTGTAATATAAAAATAGTTAATTGTAATACAATTTACAATATCATATTGACTAAATATCATTTTGTTGGTATTATTTTCCTCGGGAGGAATAAATATGAGCAGTATAAATGAAGAATTTCTTGATCGTTCAGTACATAGTGTTAGAATCAATGATCACCTGATTGAGTGTGCTAAGAAAACAGGCATTCCAATTAGCAATATAATCGAGGCTGGATTAACTCATTTTGTTACTCTTAGTGATGAAGAAAGGATCAAATATCTCGTTGAAAATGACCCGGATAAAGTTGATCCAAGCCAAATTCAGGAGCCTCATTATAATTATGCTGAAAAGGCCATAGAAAAGGCCAAGGAAAGTTTAGGCACAAAATCCACTAGCAAAACAAGTAATAAATTCCTTATTGCTGTAGGATTAGTTTTACTTTTATCCATGTTCATAAAGAAACCAGAAAGTTAATTTTAAGGGTGGGGAAAACAGACTGGAGGTGAAATAAAATGGACAATATAGGTATCGCATTAGGAGGCGGTAAAGCTTTTGGCGTTTCTATGTTTACCGTTATATTTGTTGCGTTAGTAATCTTTTCAGCGGGAATATTCTATTCAAAGAAAAAAGAGCAGATTATATAAAAAAAGTACCAAGGTAAAACCCTGGTACGGAAAAAAATTGCTTATCTATATTATAATCAATTGATTCACTGCTTCAACAATTTTTATTAGTCCCCCCCTTTTATATTTTTCAACCTTTAGCAAGAAGTAATTCTACAATTTCCTTAAGAAAAGTTTCTGCTATTGCATGCAGATAACTTTCCCCTGACACTATACCCCAAACAACCGCCGATACATTTCTTTTCTTCCCAGAACCTGCATCCGGAACATTGCTTAAACGGAGGATTGCTATATCTTCTACTGTCAATCTTACGCAGAAAGAAATCGCTGACCTCTTGAACGGTATTAAAGTCTTTAATATTTACGCTTAGATAATCTTCAAAAACGAAACACCGTGCGACACTTAAGTCGGGCCTTATATCCATAACCGGCGAACAGATTCCCTTGTGAATCAGATCAAAACCCGAGTAGATGAAATTCACAAGCTGCTCATTGGAAAAGATACACTTAGGCGGATTATTGCAATCAACATGGGGAGAAATCCCGTTTCTATGGCAATCGTCTAAAAAGTCAACTAATCCGGGAACAAAACTTTCATAATGTTCAAGACTGCCCTTCTGGTTATTATCCGAGGGTACGGTAATGCTGTACCGGATGGTCTTTAATTTTAGTCTCTTGCTTTGCTCAATAATATATTGATATTGAAAGTCCGGCTCAAAGATATTAATGCCGAGCGTAACCTGGGGTTCGATATTCTTTCTGCGATATTCGAATACCAGGTTTTCTACATTGCCTATTGTCCTTTTATATAGATGCTCACCGATTACATCCGGCCCATTCAAATTAATCAAGAATGAAACCTTATTATCCACAATGGATCGGCTCAAGGCATTATCTAAAGCAATAGCATTGGTGAAAATCTGGATTCTCCGGAAAAATGGATCATCTATTCCTTGATTCACCCACTTTTCAAAGTTCGGATGCAGTGTCGGCTCTCCCCCGAGCAGCCTTAAATCAGCATGCGCCGATTTCTTAAAGAAATCGATTATATAACCATAATTATCATCGGAAATATCGACCTTGTTCTTTGGATCACAGTTGGCAAAGCAATAGGAACATTTCAAGTTGCAGTAATTATTTAACATGATATTCATAGGAACCTCCATTCCGCCGCGCCACTGGCGGCACATATTGTAATGAAGAAGGAGAAATAGATATCTTAAAATATTTGGACAGTAAAAAATAACAATCAAGCTTTCATTTACCGGGTAATGACATTTTGAAAGTGTTTCACATTTGTGATGGCAACGGCATTGCTTGATCCTGAACTGTTGCTGGCGGTAACATAAAAAGTTATCGGCTGGACAGTTGTCCCGGCGGGAATCGCAAAAGATCCCATCCATGTATTTCCTCCGGTATTTGTAAAAGCAATGACTGTTGAATTTAAGGAATTGGTCGCGGTGACGGAAGTAGTGCTCCCGGTCGTTGTAGCTGTAATCTGGATTGTGGTGTTAGGAAAGGCGACGGCCTGCACGCTGGCCACAACCGAGGGGGGCGGTGTCCAGTTATTCCAATCGCTATAATTGGAATAATTGCTGTAAGCGCCCCAATCACCATAGTTGCCATAGTTGCTGTAGTTGCTGTAATTAGAATAAGCCGTCCAATTCGAATATTGGCTCCATGTTTCGGTATGGTTTTCCCATTGCGTGTGGTTTTCCCAAACACCGGCATTCGAGTAATTGGCGTTCCAATTTACATAATTGCCGTAAGTATTGTTGTAGACATCGGTATAAGCGCCGTAATTTCCATAATTGCTCCATCCGGAATTAGGCCATGACCATTCCACCCATGCGAAAGCTTTTTCGGGCTGCAAGGAAAACTTAAGACCCAAAGCCTTGGAGTATTTGCCCTCCTTGGCTTTGGGCCCATCCGGATGATTGTTGTCAAGAACCAGGTCTTGAGTTATTGAAGCATGCAGGATGCTTAATGAAACAAAGGCAAACAGCAATTTTTTCAATCTGGAAAACGTTCTTGCCATATCATTCACCTACCGCACAGGACAATGCCTCCGCCTGCCCTTTCTCCGCAACATAATTCTCAAGCTGTTCCGCTTTATGGAAACAATACTTGCATATAGCCCCGCACTGGGCAGCACATTGCGGCTTATTATCTATGAAGTAATCAAGCTTGGGCAAAAACTCAAATATCTCCTTCATCTTCAGTGTTCCGTACGGATGGAAAACCTTGTTCATAAAACGTGAATTGTAAGTATTGTAGAATTCATTCAGCGCGTATTCCAGATCGGCAGCGCCAAACATATAGGCCCTTATCTTATTGACCAATTCTGGCTTGGGGTGATCCCTGCCAACCAGCTTGATGCTGTTCACCCCTGCTTTCTCATAGCAGGGGATTTCCCAAGGGTAAATAATCCTATTCAGCACCATTTGAACTGCCGGACTTTTAAAGGTAATCTGATCGCAGATGAATTTAGGGAATTCCCGGAATAACGGACTGCATTTATGAATATTCTCCTGCCTGCCAAACAAAGCATAATGAATATTCTTAGTCGGACAACAAAATATGCAGCCCTCATCGGCCATCAACTCCAAGCCAACATCAGGCAGCAGCTTCTTAAACGATTCGATAAAAGTAAAATCTTTGTTGAGATCGGAAGCAGGAATGACAGTGGAGATCCCTAGATTTTCGCTCACATACTTTGCCTGGTTGATTGACCGGATATCCATCATCGTTGAGGCGTTTACCGTGAGCCCGCTGAATTCCTCTTTCAGGAAGTCGGCAAGAAGCTGGCTTCCAACCGTAATGCTTCGCACCCCGATATCCGCCAGATGCTCGACAAACTGCTTCAGTTGAGGAATATTGGCTTCAAAGTCATACAGGGAAATAGTTGAGATATTATTCATTAGATAAATGAACGCTATCCTGTTATCGGAAAGCTCTTTGATATAAGGTCTTAAATCTTCCAGGGTCCGGGTTTTGCCGCTGTCTTCCTGCAAATTAACCGACCGTCCATGTTCATACCCTGATTTGGCGTAGGATGTAACAGGCAGACTGTTATATACGGAACGGATTTTATACTTGGCCTGATCCTGGCTGTTAAGCTTGATTAATTCCTGAATATATCCATAGTCAAACAATAAAGGAACTGAGTAGTACAGTTCCTGCGGCTGGTTCGGGGGTTGGAATTTTTGCTTTTTCTTAAAGATATTGATCATTATATCAACCTCTCTTTAAATCGCGAGAAACTCCTTCAGCTTGTTTTCCGCGTTGACAGGAGTTTCTATCCGTTTAATCGATTCTTCTAAAATATTTTTCATCATTTTGGCGCTCCGGAATTGATGCCTGAATAAAAAGTTCAAGAATCTTGGGTTATATTTCGGCATATCGTCATAATCAATCTCATTAATAACCCGTATGATATGGCTGATCACGTGCCGGTGGGTGTAGCAATTTTCAGGCTCCGGCTTATTCATGGTCAAATCATACTGGATATTGTCATTGTAGCAGCCGCTATGGCAGCTGTAGAAATAATCGCAATCGCCGCAATGCTGCAGCATCCGCCGGGTTCCCTCGTACCAGCTTATATGGTTGGGATGATTTAAGATATCCTCAACCGATTCCATCTCAAAAATATTCCCGAAAGACACGGCGGCGCTCTCCGGCCAGTCCCGGCCGCAATGATAAATCGTCCCGTCGGGCTGGGTTGAAAACCAGTAATCCTTGCCGGCGCAGTCCGTAAAAGCGCAGGAACCGCCGGCATCCAAGGCGGCCATGAGATATCGCTCGCACAGATCCGAATCAGCCGGTCTATACGTATCTAAAATCCAATAGTCAAAGAATTTGCAGATTTCCTCAGCAACCATTTTCCCTTCCAGGGTATAGGAATTCATATTTTTATGGGCCGCAAAGATGAGGTTCATCTTGCAGCCCAGGCCTAAGCGTTTGAAGTATTCGTAATCGTCAATCATGTGGTGGATGTTATCTTTCGTAATGATCATGATGGCTCCGCCCAAGACCTCGTTTTTGTCTGCTGTGGCAATGGACCGCATCAACCTGTTGGTATTTTTCCGGGTCAAATGGTTTGTCAAACCATCGAAACTGAAGCCCGGCCGGATATTCCACTTTCTCAAAACAGCGGCGTTCTCATCGTCAATCAGGGTTAAGTTGGATTGCATGCAAATATTGACTTTCTTGAATTGCTGCTTAATCAGGGCGTTTGCTTCATCATAAAATTCTTTTCCGATCAGCAACGGCTCTCCGCCGTGCCAGATCCAAGTGCCGACATTCACGTCTTTGAACACTTTCAAAATCTGCCTGACCACTTCCAGCGTGACTTTGTTGCCTTCCGCGTCAAGATCCTTGCGGAACATCACATCGTAGCAATAGGGACAATGCAGGTTGCAGGCATGCGTCGTTTTTACGATCAAAGTAGTTTTATCGGGGTACGTAATATTTTCTGCGGCAGCCATCTTTTTGAAATCGATATCGCCCTCAAAATACTCCTTATGCCTTTTAATCTGCTTGAGAGACATGGAAAACATTAAGCTTTTATTGCCCGCAATAATGTCCAGAATCTCCCCGGAACTCATGCCGGGCATAATTTCCTGGTAAATACAGCTGCGCAGTTCCCGTTCGTATTTGTTGTTGAATTTGCGGAACTGATACAACTCATCTTTGGCTATTAAATTCATAAGCATACCCCCTACATCTTCAGCTGGGTGTTTTCTTCAGAATCGACCTTCCAAACCCCGTTTACCTGCAGCAAAATAATTCTTTCCTCATATTTGCTTACCCAAAAGTTGCCGCCGTTTTGCGCCGCATTAATAACGATGGTAAACTTCAGGAATGCCCCTTCCTGATTATTTAATTGGGGGATTTGATTAAAGCTTATATCGTCAAGGCATAAAGACTTCATCTGTCTAGTATCCTTGTTTTTGATGCTTTCCGATCTGAAATTCGGGAAAAATTTGTCCAACGAACTTTGGAAATTCGCCGTCGTGTAACCGCTTCCCGGCATTTGCGACATTGCTTCAAGCTTCTTATAATCGGTAGATTTAAACTCTACCAACCACCGGGCTGCCGCTTCATAAGCAGCTTTTTCTTTGTCTGTTTTGGTGGCATTATTTTGGACATAAACCTGCTGTCCCAAGCTGTACAAAGATAATCCGGAATTGGCGGGAAGGTTCTGCTCCGGCGCAGGCCCAGGTTCAGGTTTGCTTGGCGCAACCGGGTCAGGCTCGCTTGGCTGATTCGGTTCAATCTTTTGCTGGCTTTGGGGCTCGACACTGGACTGGGCTTTTGTTTCGGTTTCGGCTTCGGTTTTGATTTCCGGCTGCGGAGCTTGCTCCGGTTCAGTCTCTTTAATCGGCTCAAGCTCTTTTTCCGGGCTTTGATTGTCTTTTTGAATCTGCGTCTCCTGCTGAGCCGGGGTATTTTGTACTGGCTCAGTCTTTTTGGGGCTGCAGCCAAAAAGAAGCATAGACAAAACAAGAAGCAAAATGGAAAATGTTTTAACTCTTAACTTTAACATGGTCGTATCCTCCTTTCGGGCCTACCGGAACATCCTCATCACCTATTTTGATATAGGTTTGGGAAAGTGTTTTATTCTCCGACGGGTCAGCAGTTCTGCGACGTTCGTCCATATTCATCTCCATTTCTTCCAGTTGAGACAATATGGCGAGCTTGATAAATCTTTCCCTGCTCATCCCAATCGAAGCGCTGAAGCCTTCCGTTCTTTGATTCAAATTGTCAGAAACATCCAATTCCCATTTAAACATATCCTTTTTCCTCCTAAAAAACAATGTTACTAAAAAAGAAAGTTATAAAAACAAGAATGAAGTAAGTATATAGCATGAAGAGATCAACACAGCTCCTCCTCCAGGAAAGGGTCTGCTTTTGACGCCATTGGCAAAGGAATTGTTGTTTTCTCCGATAGCGATTAATACTAGCGAATCTGTTTTTACATCATGAATCGTTCGGGATAAGCCTTTGACCCTTACAGTTTGAAAAAAGAAATAAAAGAAAGCTGAAAACATGAAGATAGCTGAGTTAAAGAAGAAGGCCCCGGGTGTTAAAAACAGGCTGAGAGCCAACAGCAATTTAACATCACCTCCCCTCATCGCCCCGTGGGAATAGACGAATAAGAGAATTAAGAAAAGGAAAAAGAAAGACAGACAGTAACTTGCGGAATATGCTTTGGCGTATATAAGATAAAAAATTCCGAGAATTAAGCCCGGAATCGTCACCCAATTATATATTTTCCGCTTCCGCCAATCCGTCAGAACACAAATTGACAGCAGTATTAAAGGGATCAGCAATGCCAAATCCTTAACCATTTCCTGCATCATCCTTACATTTCAAATTATGGCGAGATTTTCAAAGCAGCGTCTTTGGCTACTTTGATCGTCCAATAAGGGGTTGAATTTACGATTTGGGTCAAGCCGCGCTTTACTCTGACTTCGATATAAACCACGTAGGACGGCTCCGTGATAGCGTGACCATCAATCGGGCTTACCGCCGGCAAAACATCGGAATTATAGGTATGATAATAAAGCGTTGCTTTATTGACATATATAACCGGCGAGCCAGGAAGGGGATTCAGACTATTGTCTAATGATAGATTTTTCTTTACCATCTCCAGAAAAACAACGTCCGCTTGCACTGGGTCTATTGCCAAAACCCCTTGGTTTAATTTGGCCTGGTCGGTTTGCTGGCTGGCCGCTAAAGCGGCAAATTTCACACTGTCCGTTATTCCCCGCTTGATGTTTATGGCGTGGTAGTAGTCCGTCCCCCAACCGATAAGGGCAAGAGAAATACCCAGAAAAATCAGCAGTTCAATTAGAGATGAACCCCGGTCGTCTTGTATTCTTTTATATAGCTTCTTCATAAACACCTCACTTAAGGCAAATATTGACTCATAATCGTTTTGGTTACCGTAACCGTCTCCGATTTTGCAACCGGATGACCGCTTGACCAATCGGTAAATTGTCGGGGTCCGGTTATGGAAATGGTTATATATTGTCCGTAAGCAACGCGGCTTGCATCACTGCCCGATCCGGTAATCGTAAATAAACCGGTATCGACGCCGGTGTGTTTCAATTGATCTTTAATTAGATTCCGGACCTCTGTCGTGGTTCCGCCAACAATGGCAGCCCTTTCCAATCCGAGATTCACGGCGTTAACCATGGAGCCCTGCAGGTTGTTAAGGAAAAACATTGATATGAAGGTGAAGAATATCGCTATCCATAAGGCAAAGACGATTAGGAATTCAATCAAGGTGGAGCCCCGCTCATTATGGGGGTTTCTCATTGGTTTCTTTCGTAATTTCAGCATATTTTTAAGCGGATAGCACACGTCTGAACGCATGCTATCCGCTCTCTCCCTTCCTCCTCCTCAAGGTGAGGAATATTTTCATTAAGGAGTCGTGATGTTGGTTATACTGGTATTCATATCCGTCAATTTGCCCCGGATGGTAACAAACAGCACTGATACGGCTGCTACTGTAGCCAGAACACCGCCGAAGATCCAAATAATATTTTGAACGAGATCTCCGCCTTCATCTTGATAAAGGTTTTTCAGAATTTTGCCCATAAAAAAAATAACCCCCCCTTCTTAATTCAATTTGCTCATTCCGGCTGAGTCATTGGCTATTTTAGCGGTTATTGTATTGTAAAGAATCACCGCAATGCCTACTGTTGCCAGAATGCCCCCGAACAGCAAGACGATATTTTGAACCAGATCCCCCCTTTCATCACACAGCAATGCTGCCAGACAGCGGAAAATTTTTTTCACATATTGCCACCCCCTCACATGATTTGGCCAAGGCTTTGGTTAGCCTGGTATAAGAGCGGGACAAGAATGATTACCGGGATCATGATAAAAGGAATGGCGGTCAAGGCTTCGACAAGCATTTTTTTGTTTTTGTACCGCCTTATTTCTTTTAATCCCTCAATATATTCAATGTCCCGGGACCGGCTGGCCATATAGGCAACCATATTGGAACTGTCGATAGTAATAGATTGCATCAAAATATCCGCTAGGTTTTTCAATTCATTGATGTCCGTTTCTTTACTCAATTTGGCAAGCGCTGGTTTGGGCCCTGTAATGGACATATCCTGCAGGAGTTTCTCCAAGTGAGGCCGTAATTTATTGGTCGCGAATAAGGCCCCACGAATAGAATCGGCTATGGTTTGTCCTGCTTTTCTCAAATCAACGATATAGGCCATGATTTCCGACAACTCATTAATGAGGGTATTTTTGTACTGGTTGTAAAAATACGAAAGCATGGCTGTGGGCGCTATGCTCCCCACAAAAAAGCCGGTACAAATCAGCCCTATTGCCATCAGCAAGTCTTTTGTGGAAAAGCCTGCAAAGCCAAAAAGAATGGCGAATATGACGGGGGATAATTTTTTAAAAGTCCTAAATTCCGCATAACCCACCGGCATTGTTCCAGGTTGTTTGAGTATTTCCAGCATGTTTTCCGAACGATTCTGTCTCGGGGTTTTGCTTAATAATTTAGAGATATATTTTGCCGTCTTTTTGAGAAGTTTTTCTAAAGCAGGTTCCTGGGCTTGTCTATACGAAAGCTCGGTAGTGCCGAGAGATTTTATCTTCTTCGACTCCCTGCGGTTCGTCTTAATAAAAAACGCTGCCAAAAGCAGCATTAAACCCAGGGATATTCCTATAGAACAAATCAAAAGTATCGTCATATTTGCTTAATCCTCCATTGATAAGAATTTCATCAGCAGCGTGCCCTCAATTAAGACAGAGATAATGATGGCATTCGTATAAAGGTGTCCTAATGAAGATTGTTTTACCAGTGCCAATGAATCGGGCCAAACAAGGCTCACGCCCAGATACGTAAGAATCATTACCAGCGTAAAAGCCACCGCTTTGGAGATTAACGGATTAAGATCCTCTTTAATGGATTGCGCCCTGTTTTTTCTTGATCTGATTTTGTCCGTAAGCCTGTATAAAAGCTCTTCCGTGCTGCCTCCGGCCAGTCTCGAAGAAACGATAACATTGTAAAAATCCCTGAATGACTGCAGTTTTAAAATTAAAGACACTTTGTAGACAACCGTGCCAAATTCTTCTCCTTTATTCACCCGGGACTGGATTCTTATGAACAAAGAACGCATTTGAGAAGGCATGGCGGCAATTGAATCCCAGGTCGCGGCTTCAAGATTATTACGAACAATATAATTGTTTAAGATAAGACTGAAAGTGTTCAGGGCCTGTTTATTCAGCCTTCTTCGCGTACTGTGATAGATAAGATTTATCATGACCCAGGGTATCAGCAAGCCGATGACCGTAAAAATAATCATGCCGAAAATATTATGGCTGACGATTACAGCCCCCGGATTCTGGTAAGTGGGATTTGGAATTTTTTCTGAAAGGGTTAATATTGAGAGGAAAAAGGAAATAAAGCTTAACCCGATACTCATAAAAAAGAGAGCTTTTAAGCTCACCTTCAGATTTGTTATATAGATTCTTTGCTCATAATATCTTGCAATATTGCTTATCCTGATGTTGCTTTTCACTTTATCCTGTAATTGGCTAACCCTATCATTAAAGAATGCGGATACCTGCTTCTTTTCATTTTTTCTAAGAAACCAGGCGGTTACGGATACTAGGAGCCCAATGCTTATGCCATAACAAAGAACAAGCGTCATACCAACCACCTCTTAACATCACCGGCGTTCTTTCTGCCCTTGGCCATAAGACGGTAAACAAGTTTTTTGCTGATGGGGTTAAAAATCATTTTTCCGTCGCCGTCTCTTTTAAAGATATCTTTAATCACAATATTGCACTCCGCATCCAGCTCCAATTCAGCGACTTGGGTGATTTCAATTTTTCTGTCCACAATCCCCAGCTGGATAATGATATCCACTGCCGTGACGATTTCAGTATTAATGACCTTATCGCTAACGTTGGAAATCGCTTGAACCTTGGTTCTTAATTCCTGGCAGCATGCTTCAGCGTCATAGGTATGAATGGAAGCCATTGTATTGGCATGGCCGGAGCGCATGGCCCTAAGCGTATACATGGCTTCGACTGGAAAACGGATCTCACCGACTAAAATCACATCCGGGTCCATCCTCATAACCTGCGGGTAGATTTCCTCCACCCCGATAGGATTGTACTTAGTGTCGCGTTCCAGCATTTCAACAACCTCCAAACCGGGGTAGTATTTTACCAGCTGCAGCTCCGGCCCGTTTTCGATGGTGATGATCCGCAAACCGCTTTGGGGATCGCCCGGACCGTTTTCATCCGGAATAAGATCCTGAAATATCGAGGCCAGGGTACGGATCAAGGTTGTTTTCCCGGTATGGGTCCCCCCGCTGACAATGATCGTGGCACCCGCTCTTACCACATCCCGGATAAAATCAAGCTGCCGGAAAGAATGTTCCTCGCCTGGGATATTTGTGATAACTTCATACTCTTTGTTAGGAGAGTTGCGGAGTTTGCTTCTCTCCGCTGTCTTTAACGTCCCGATCTTTTCAAGTTCTTCCAGAGAGAAGTTTTTGTCCCTGAATCTCCGGATATTTAAGGTGATTCCATGGCTGGGGACGATGGCGCTTTTATTGATGACAACTCTGCTTCGATCCGGAAGCCAGGCATTGTCCACCATAGGGCTGCCCTCGTTGGCTTCCGAGTGGCAGGTGAGCAGGATGCGTTCCGTTATTTTCTCAAGATGGGCCAGATCGGCAAACTGAATATCCTTTGCCAAATACCGGACTCCATTCTTTTTATAGGTGATTTGATGCGGACCGTTTACGCATATTTCTGTGATCTCCGGCTCAAGAAGGAGGTCATGGATAACATCATAGCCAATAATGGTTTTATAGGCCTCCCAGGCAATTTTATCGATGCTCATACCGGGCACGTCGAGTTTCTCATGGCGAATGATATCTTTTATAACATTGCGGATTTGTTTTTGGCTTTCCCCTACCCCATAAATAGCGTCGTTAAGCAATTTGGGGTGGTTTTCAGTCAACATGAACTGGACAATGCTTGTTGTTTTATATAGGTGGGTTTTGCTATCCTTGTCATACGCTTTTGGGTCAGCAGCTTTCGCTGAACTGATTCTCATTTAAGGTTCCTCCAATCCGAATTCCGCATCAGCGTGAACTTCCGAAGCGCGGCGCGGTAAAAAATATACGGTGTTTTTTTACGGCCTTAGATAAATGAAGCTGCAGCAGAATGTTCTCAATTGCTTTATCAAACTTGCCGTATTTCAACAAGGGAATCAGTGAAACCGTGGCGTTATCATAAATCACCTTGGAAACACCGGGTATTGTCCCCAGCACAGGCAGCCCAAGATTGCTCTCAATTTTATTTTTCGTGTACAGCGCCTTATTGGAATACTGGTTGATGATCAGTTTGAATTTATCGATATCCATATTTCGGACATGCAGATTATTAAGCCATTTGGCGGTGTTCTCAATCGTATTTCTGTTTTGATCTACAATGACCAAGACATCTGTCGCTGCCCTAAGCGCCACGTCTGTAGGAATAATCAGCGTATCGCTTTGGACGTCAATAAAGAGAATATCTACAAGATCGGACAGCACAGAGATGATTGTACGGGCTTGCATATCCCCCAGTTTATCTATTAATTCCGGTTCTTTCGTTAATCCCGTCCAACATAATAAATTGGGAAGGTTCTTTGTTATGTGAGCATTTTCCTTAAGCAAATCGCGATAACTATAATTATCCTGCCAAGACTTAAGGATATATTCAATCGAGCTTTCTTTATCTTCCAGCTCTAAAAATAGGTGGAGGCAGGGCGTTATTAACGAAAAATCCAACAACCCAATTTTTAAGTTTGTTCCCTTTGCCAGCTTCCGGGCCAGGTTGCAAGCAAGCGTTGACTTTCCAACACTGCACACACTCCACAAGACGATTATTTTCTTCAACTGCTGATCAACCGCATTATTTTCATCAGCCATATGATTTCCTTCCTCCCATAACATTTACTTTTGAAGCTGAAGCAAGGCAACAATAAAATCTTTGCCGATATTCACCTGTGAATTTTCGATAACATCGTTTATGTTGTAAAGATCCTTGGCATCCCTATCGCGCTGCGCGAGCGAAATCGTTCCCATTGTCTCGGCCTGTTTAATTACTAAAAACTGCTTTGGCGTAACCTTGGCTATTATTTCTGTCGGGATGCCGGTTGTTTGCTCATTGCCTGATAAACTTCCAACCGATGCTGGCCCATTCAAATGCGGGATATCCGCGGAAGATAATATCTTGCCCGCTGAATCGGCAGTCGCTTCAATAAATAAATCCGTGACAATATATCCCGAAAGCGATAAATTGCCCGTTTGTTTCGGGTCAAGTGTTAAAGCAAGATCAACAGTCTGTCCGTACTTGGCAAGACCGGCAATGGAGCCGTTATAATCTGTTTTGAAGGCGATCAATCGCGGATTTTCAACTTCCGTCTTGGTGTTCTGCTCAATTTTATCCAACCGCACCGGATCGCCTTCTTTTAAAGGCCAATTCAGAGTCTTGTTTGCTACCTGGCTGATGCTCTCCGCAGTTCCCGAAGGAACACTTTCCCTTGGAACGCTTTTAACTTTCAATTGCTCTGCGCTTATGATGGTATCTTCGGGAATATTGGCGGCGGCATAAACCACAGGAATCAAGCCCTTGGCATAATCCATATAAAAATAAAGACCCATGCCACTTCCTAAAGCGATAACCAAACCTAAAATAAAAAATACTTTTCTCAAATTAAACACCTTCCTTAATTGTTCACAGCTTTGCTCATCCAATAAGCATTGGTTTAATCCAGCAAAGCAGAATACTCATATTTTTCGAGTGAAACTATTCAAAAAACTCAGGCCTGCCAATCATATAGAAACCTGAAGAACTTGCACCGGAAACACGGGTTACCGCTACATTGTTCTCCCCGGCATTGCAATTGGCAATCAGCAGATTTCCGTTTTGCTTTCCCACAATGATGCCCACATGGCTTAAGTCAGGATAGAACGCCAGATCCCCCGGTTGTGCGCTGCTCCAGTTTACCGGCGTACAGGCGGCATACTGACTTGAAGTTCCTGTTCCAATTATCTCCGCCGTACCTGTATTTCCTACCGCGTTGACGAATACCCATGCCACATAGCCGGAGCAATCCAAACCGAAAGACCGCACGGTTCCGGTAGTAGGGCTTCCCTCGGCTGTTACCTTGGCAAGTGTTCCCCACCGGCTGTCCCAGCCAAGGACTGTGGATTTGCCGCCCCAAAAATAACTGACTTTGCCGGTAAGGGAATAAGCGGCCAGCACCACATTTTTGCGCTGCTCGTCCAAATCAGGCGGAAGATTTTGTAAAATTGCAGCGATTTCCCAGGGAGAGAGAGTAATATTCGTATAGCTACCGATTAGCCTTGCAAACAGCTCCCGGTATTTGTCCTGTATTAGCTCATTCACCATCCCCACTTGCTGCGGATTGAAACGGTACAGGACGATCATGTTCACATAAGATTTTGCGGTTACCCGGATATGCAAAACAGTCTCGGTGCTGGTCGTTTCTCCATCCGAATGCTCAATCGTTTCCAACCAGTAGTCGATTTTGTTCATATCCCAAAAGATGTCCCGCAGGATTTCCACCTTTGTGTCGTCAAGGGTGGCGACCTGCATGCCTTTTTTCGGATCGGCGGCCACCTTCACCGCGTAAACCGCCAGGATGTCCCGCCAGTTGCCGACCATATTGCTGCTGCCGTTGTTGGACAAATCCAGCGTGTCATGCGGGTTTTCCCTCTCTATCTGTTCCAGTTTTGCCGTGAATTCTCCGTTCAGCCGACTGACGGCCTCCGACATTACCGGCGTGTTCTTGCCGGCGCCTTCGTTGGAAAAGAAAATTCCGAAAACGGAGCTTGCCATAAGCCCCACAAGGCATATCAGGAGGATAACCACTACGGCAGCCCAGCCGCCTGCGGCAATCAAAGCTATCAGGCTCTTTAAGGCCGCAATGATCGCTTTAATTGTAGCCAGCATTGTTTTTGCCGCTGCCTTAGCTGAGGCCGTCGCTGCTTTCGTTGCGGCCCGGGCTGCCTGCGCCGCCCTTTGGCTAGATTGGGCGGTTTTAACGGCAGTCCGAGTTGCTGATTGCGACGTCTTTATAGCCGTTTTGGCACTGCGTTCAGCGGTCTTGGTCCTTTTTTGCGCCGTTTTAACCATACCCCTGGCCGCTTGCTTTATGTTTTTACTGCTCGTTGCGTTAAGTTGCTTGATCCTGCGACCTGTTTGGCCGTATGTTTTGTCAGTATGCAACGCTGCTTTTTCTGAGCGTTGGAAGACGGGGTTGTGCAAGATCTGTCCCATTCGCCGTTCAGCCATCCGTCTTGTCTGAGCTTGAGCAGTTTTTTCCTTAGTCGTCTGAATCCCTTTGCTATAAACAAGTTTTTGCTCTGTCCTTGAAACATGGACTCCGGTTTCAGAAGTACGCCCTGGCTGGTTCCCATGAGCAATCGTATGCGAGGTATTTGTTTCCCCTCCCCGCCATCTTTTTATTTTCCTAACCGTGTTTTTGCCGTACTCTCCCGCAGCTGCCGCTTTTCGTCCGACTGTTTCCGAACCGTCTTTTACTTTGCCCACCGCATCATCCACATAGCTGCTCTCTTTGTTATGGTCAGTCTGTTCAGCCTGTTCTTTCGTACGGATATAGGCGTTTTTCATCTTATGGGACATATCCGAGGCCTTATCCAACATCTTTATATCTTTAATCGTTGATTTCGTCCTTATCTCTTTCATTACCCCACCTCCTTCCCCGCTGAATTCTAATCTTTTGAAGAATTTACCGCTCCATTACGGAAAGCTGCATCCTTGGGTAATCCTGGCCCTGGCAATATTCCGGATAGCGCAGCCGGATCGCTTCAAAAAAGTAGGGTGCAAAACGGCAGTCAAAAAGTTCATACGGCGCCGAGTATCTTTCTTTTCCCTCCTCCGTCCATCCGTTCCAAAGATTAAAGGCCAGACGGCACAACCGAATAGTTCCTCCGGTCTGCCAAGCAGCCGCAAGGTTTTGCGGTTTGATGCAATTTTCCTTAAAGTCAAATAAGGAACGGATATGCTCCCTTGTTTCCTTGCTAATTCCCATGGCGTAGAAAAAAGATCTGTGGTAGACGTCGGTATTGCCCGCCGCCGCGAGCATATCGTAATAAAAATTCTCATGTTCTTTGCTTGCGAACCTAGTATTTTCCATTGGTTTTTCCTCCCAATATGATAAAAAGCCGTCGTTTCGTACTCGGCTTTCCTCAATAAACTTATAGAATTAGACTTCCGCCTGCTCACCCAGTTTTGTGGTCATCAATCGGTAAAGCCTCGTGTTGTGCGGAAATTGGTCGGTAAAGGGTACCAGAGAACTTCCTACCTTAATGAGCCCGTTCCCCGCGTCGACGTTGGTGATGTAGCTGAGCTGAAGGTCGGAAATATTTAAGAGCCTGGCCAGCTCCATCCTGTCGGTGGAGGCCTGGTTGAGCATGACAATGAATTCGCTGTTGGCCAGCATCGTTCTCGCCGTGTGGCTCTGCAGCAAATCATCGACGTTCTGGGTTATGCCTGTGCAAAAGGCTCCATACTTCCTAACGCGCTTCCACAGGGTGAAAAGGAAGTTGGCGGAATACTCATGCTGAAACAACAGGTAGATTTCATCAATGATAATAAAAGTGTTCTTTCCCTTAGCTCTGTTCTGCGTAATCCGGTTCAGGATGCTGTCCAGGACCACCAGCATGCCGATAGGCAAAAGCTGCTTGCCCAAGTCCAGGATGTCGTAGCAGATCAGGCGGTTGTTGACGTCCACATTGGTCGGCTTGGCGAAAGTATTCAGACTGCCGCTGGTGAACAGTTCAATAGCCAGGGCAATTTCCTGGGCTTCCGGCTCGCCCTGCTTTAAAAGTTCGGCGTGAAAATCCTGCAGGGTAGGTGCAGGAGCCTGAAAATTGCTTTGGAGGTACTTACGGTAGACACTGGCTGTGCAGCGGTCAATCAGGGACTTCTGCTTGGCCCCCAGGTTTTGGCCGCCGATCAGCTGCTCACATAATGATAGGACAAATTCGGATTTCAGGATGACGGGGTTGGCTCCGTCCCCATAATCTTTGTTCATATCCATCGCATTGATATGGTTCTGGGAAGTCGCTGAAATATGGATGATCTCGCCGCCCATGGCCTTAACCAAAAGCGAATATTCCCTTTCCGGGTCAATCAGAACTATATCGTCATCGCTGGACAGGATCTGGTTGACAATCTCCCGCTTGGCGGTAAAACTCTTGCCGGAGCCGGAAACGCCTAAAACAAAGGAATTACCATTGAGAAGACATTTGCGGTTGGCAATAATCATGTTCTTGGAAATAACATTCTGCCCGTAGTAAATGCCGCCGCTGTGAGAAATCTCCTGCGCCCGGAAAGGAATAAAAACCGCCGTGCTCTCGGTGGTCAGTGTCCGGATCGCTTCAATTTTTCTTAAGCCCAGGGGAAGCACCGTATTCAACCCGTCCATCTGCTGGAACGTCAGGGCGGCAAACTGGCAGAGATGCTTCCGCGCCGTAGTCAGCAGGGTTTCAGTATCACTGTCCAGCTGCTCCTTGCTGTCTGCAACATGCACCATGGTCAGCACCGCAAACATCATCCGCTGGTCGCGGGTGGTGAGGTCGTCCAGGAAATCCTTGCTCTCTTTGCGCTGCTGCTCCATATCGTAGGGTACGACGGCAGAAAAGTTATTGTTCTGGTTTTGCCGCCGCTGCCAGTTGGTGATGTTGGTTTCCACCCCCAGCAGCCTGTTTTCGACCTCCCGTACAGCTTCATCCGTGGGAATGGGGATAATATCCAAAGAGAGCATCATGCTGCGGTTCAAGTCGCAAAGCTCGGACACCATGCTGTCTTTGATGTAGCTGGCGTATTCCCTTAAGAAAATGACGCGCCCGAATTTGCCCCCCATACGGAAATGGTCTTTTTCAAATTCGAAGGTGTCCGGACAAATATAATCCTTGAAATCGTGCCCTTTTCGCATAGTCTCAATTAGGTCGAACCGGAAATACGTTTCCTCTCCGGGGCGGAAAAAATCATGCAGGATACGCAGGCGGTCGCCCGCGTCCAGCTCTACACATTTGGAACCCAAGTGGGAAAAATGGGTAACCAGGTCCGCGCCGATGCGGGAAAAATAGTTCCGCGCTTCCTCAATATTCTTTTTAAGTACGGATACGGTCACGTACTTGTCCTGGACAATGTTGCTTACGCCTGTGGCTTTGTCTAAGAGCATCCGGTTGTATTCCCCACGGTATTCGTCCAGCCCGTCGTCCCTAAGCGGAATGAGGATGGAGTTCTCGAAGTCCGTTTTGTTCAAGCGGCGGTTGTTGATGGTTATTTTAGTAGTCGCTCCGCTGTCTAAGGAATTGAGCAACTCGGAATAGGACAGGAACATCGCTTCCTTGTCTTCTTTGGAGGCTACCGCGTAATTGATGTCCGTAAAGCGAAAGGATTTAGAAAACTTGTTGCCTGCCTTGAAAATTCCGTCCGGCCAGACGGCCTTGATCGGGATAGCCTGCTGTACGCCTTTGGGGATAACAAACTTCTCTTTATCCTGCTTGATAATTTTCTTCAGGGTCTTAATCATGGCGTTTTAATTCCTCCCTTTCCTTGTCTTGAATCGTCTGCTTCAGTGCTTCGTAATAAACATTCGTCGGGTAGAAAGATAGTTTTTTGGGCAGGAGAAACTCTGACTTAAGGTAGGCCCATAAAAACTGTTCCGCCGTCATACCGTGGTAACGGATAAACCCCATCGCCGCAAAGGGGAACGCCCCTAAAATACATACCCAACTCACCGTTTCCGTTCCTAAGACATTCCGCAGCCCGAAGTAGATGCCGACGGCAATGCCAACGGCCAGGAGCGAAAAAATAAACTGCCGCATGGACAGTCCAAAAAACAAGCTTTCGGTATAATCCCGGATCTCCCGGTTGATTTTGACTTCCATAACTTAGCCGCCTCCAAACAAAAAACAGCCCCTTAAAACAAAGCGCCGTTCGGATTCTTATCTTTCGTTTTGGTTCTTCCTGTATTTTTCTTTCTCCTTCTGAATCTTATATACCAACTCGTCAACCTTGAAGTTTTGCTTCATAAAAGCCTCATCCCCTCTTAAGGGAATGCCTTTTTTCATGGCTTCTTCTCCAAGCTTATGGAGTTTTTCCTTTTCTTTTTCCAGCTTGTCATTTAAGCTTTCTTTTTTCATGCGGAGACCTCCGATTGTACTATTTAAAACAATAAACTTCCATTTTATTCCTGAATACGGGATAATGAGCATAGGAAAGGAGTGAACGATTATGTCAATCGCGGCAATTATATCCCTATGCCTTACGGCAGGATTGTTTATTATTTCTTCGTTATTTAAAATAGCCGGAAAGCTCCGGCTTGGTATTCCGCTTATTTATCTGCTCATCGCTGTTGTCAGCACGTTTTTCACACGATGGACAATGGAACATGAGCAGTTGGTTCTAATGGGATTGTATATCGTCATTGGCTTAACCGCGTTAAGCTGGATTATATCGCTTATAAAGACGATACGACGCAGACGTGACGAGAAATATCTTGAAGATGATGTCGCATGGCAAATCCAGCGGGCTAGAGAAATGGGCGTACCTCTCGATAAAATTCAGTTTAACGGACAGGGAGACTTGCTTGATCCAAGAACTGGGGAGCCTGTTATCTATGGGCAGGCTACTTCGTTCAACGATATATAAGGATACTGGATTTTCACGTCCAGCATCATCTCATAATCCCATCATCTCCCGTACCACGCGGTCAGCCATCTTTACCGCGCCCACCAGCACCAGCATATTGAAAATTAGTTCACCGACATAGGACCATACCATAGTCACAGCACTGACACCGGTGTCCACAACCGGCGGGGAAGCTGCAAAGACCGAGAAGATAATACAGGCAAGGATAATAATCGCCCCTTCCAGACAGGCGGCTGCATAGCTTTTCAAAAAGGATACGCCGATACTCTGGCTCGGCTCCCCTGCAAATGAGGCCAGCGGCACAGGGGCGATAGCCGTATATAAATAGAGCTTAAAAAACCTGCCGTACACCGTCATGATCATAATGAAAGACAGTACGGTGATGAATAAGCCCCCGAGTAGAGTGACCGCCCACAAAGGGATACTCTCTAAAAAACCGCAATTCTCAACAGCCTGGACAATTGTATCCGGCATAACACTCTGATTGACTGTCCCAAAACCTGCACTGCTCATAATGGTGGAGATAATCCCCTGTACAATGCTGAATAGTGACATCATTAGTTCCAGCCCGTAGGTTACAACAGCTTTGGCCAATGCGAACCTGATGAATAGCTTCAAAGCGTGTTCAGGCTTCTTGACTTCTGCCAGGCTGCCGCAGGTTTTGACTACGCCGATGACAAAAAACAGCACCAGCAGGGCCATGCCGACGGCCTGCAACGCGCCGTGAATATTGACGATGACATTCCAAATTCTGCCGCCTTTAAATTCCTCCGGCGATTGGGTAATGATTTGAAGTATCTCCGCCAGCTTTGCATTCCAGGTTGCCAGGGCGTTATTGAGATTGTCGATGACCCAGCTGCCGCTTGACACAGATTAACCACCTCCAAAAAAAATAGGGAACAGACTTTGTATTTGTTTGTTCCCCTTAATTTCTTATTCTTTTCATAGGTAATGCCGGTACATGATTAATTTATATCGTAAATTCTTTTTATTTTTTCTTTTTTTTCACATCGCAATATACTATGTGTATGAGGATAACAAGAAATAGAACTTAGAAAATGCTGTATATGAAAAAATTATGGTTTTAAAGAAGGCATAAACAAAAGGTTATTTTTGCCATAAGCCGAATTATGGTATTAAAGGGAGAATTTATGAAATATTTTTATTCAATAAATACGGGGAATACAAAAATGTACGTTCGGTTATAGTTGCCAAATAAACTTGGTCACGAAGGCTACGCCGTCCTGGCGCGAACAGGCGGGATTCGCTTTTTAGTTTAAATATAATTTGATAATGAATAAAGGAACTTATTAGGAGGAAAAAATGGTTACAATTGAAGAATACCTTGAAGAAGTATTGTATGATTTTAAAAAGTATATAAAACGAAAGCCCTGTCTGTGTGATTTGAAAAGCGTAAATTTTAATTCAGGGCTTATACCAGATTATTCAATTATTCCTATTCAACAGTTATATTTACTTCGATACGCTTTTGCATATGCGTTTGAGTACAAAAGAATGTATTTATCTTTATTAGATAGAAAGAACTTTCCAAATGAGATTTCTGTGTTGTCTTTAGGATGTGGTACGATTGTAGACTACTGGTCACTACTGCAAGCATTAATCGAAACAGGTCAAAGAAAATGCGTGGTTACATATGTTGGTTCGGATCTAATTGATTGGGAATATAAATTCTTGGCAAGAAAGAAGGATAACGTTTGGTTATATCAACAGAATGGGGCAGACTGGGTTAATGAATCACCATCATTAGGTTTTGACGTTTATATGTTCCCAAAATCGATAAGTGAATTCTCTCATAGAGATTTTGAAATTATATGTGAAAATTTTCAAAATAAAGAGATAACTAAAGATAACTTCCATTTGTTAATATCTTTACGAGTCGATCAATTTAGTATGGAAAGAGATATTTCGAGGACAAGTCAATTAATGTCTGCTATTCAACGAAATGGTTATCATACTGAGGATAGGTATAATGTATTTACAAGCTTTAAGGATGAGACCAAAGGAATAAGATATTATGACGGTGATTTTGTATTCCCTGATGATGCAATAGAAATTATTAAAATTTTAAATCAATCATGTAAGAACTATATCGATAATGGAGAAAATTGTGATACTGATTGTGCGACATTACTTACTAGATGGCCTGTTTTAAAACCCACAACTATTAGATACCAAATTATATCATTTGAGAGAGGGTAATTGTATGATTATTAGTGCTAGTCGCAGGACTGATATTCCGACATATTTTTCAGATTGGTTTTTAAACCGTATAAAAGAAAAATATGTGTTAGTTCGTAATCCAATGAATATTCACAAAGTGAGCAAGATAAATTTATCTCCTGATGTTGTAGACTGTATAGTTTTTTGGACTAAAAACCCTAAACCAATGATTCAAAAGCTCGAACTACTACAAGACTATAAATATTATTTTCAATTTACACTTAATTCCTATGATAAGGACATAGAAGAAAATGTACCGTTTAAAAGTACTGAAGTGATTGATACTTTTAAAAAGTTATCAGATAAAATTGGTCCGGAAAAAGTTATTTGGCGTTATGATCCGATTTTCCTTAGCGACAAATATACAATTGAATACCATGTTGAGTATTTTGAAAAGCTGGCAAAGCATCTTCAAGATTATACTGAAAAATGTACGATCAGCTTTATGGATTTTTACGATAAAATAAATAGTAATATTAAAAGCCTTAATATTGTAGATATGCAATTATCTGATAAGCGAATGCTTGCAAAAAGCCTATCAAAAATTGCTTCAGACTGTGGACTAAAAATAGAAACATGCGCAGAAGATATTGAACTTATTGACTTTGGTATCACTCATGCAAGTTGTATTGATGCAAAACTGATTTCACGGATTATTGATAATCCTATTAATGTTGAGAAAGACAAAAATCAACGATTAGAATGCGGTTGTGTGGCAAGTATTGATATAGGTTTATATAATACATGTTTGAATGGTTGTAAATATTGTTATGCCAATCATAATCTTAATACTGTTAAGAATAATTTTGCAAAGTACGACAAGAAGTCTCCTTTGCTCTGTGGTGAAATTGATAATCAGGATGTCATCAATGATAGGGAAGTTAAATCTTTAAAGGTAGCTCAATTAAGTTTGTTCTCAGATGATTCTATACAATGAATTGGTTCGCTTAAAGGATAACATATTTTTTAGGGGTCGACGTTCTGTCGACCTCTGAATCTGAGGGCGCGACCAACTTCATTTAACTAATGCCAAAACTACGCGAAGATGAATGTGGTTGGCTTCGACAATACACGGGACGTTATCGGCAATTTGCCATGCATGATAGTTTTTGTAGAAATCATTTTTATTTGGGAGTTTATACTTCCCGCCTCATTCTCAAGACAAGCCCGCGTGTATAGCGCGGGCTTGTCTTGATGATCCGTTACCGGCACGGTTCATTCCTGCCGGGTATTTTGTCTTTGATGACGCCATACTTGTCATCCACGTAGAATTTATTGACAAACGGATTGTAGATTGCATGGCACTTAACGCCGTTAAATTCGGCTAGATAATCATTGTCACCCAGCCTTTTGAGAATAGTCGCTTCCCGCAATTCACCGTTCAATGAATGAATATGCATTTTTCCATTGATGGGATAGTTATTAAGCATGGCGATCAACCTCCTGTAATCAGGGTAAGGATCTCTTTGGCAAATGTAATAATTACACCGCCGGCCAGCGTCAGGAAACCGTTGGCCCGCTGGGACGGGTCGTGGGATTTAAGGGAAAGGCCGATCTGTACGATGCCGAAACCTAAAAGAATCATCCCGATGGCGCGAATGAGTCCGAAGATAAAGTCTGACAAGTTGTTGACGACTGTCAACGGATCGCCCGCCGCGTAAGCAGTCGCGGGAACGACAACAATTATCTGCGCTATCAAGCAACTTAGCGCAAACATTTTTTTTGTTTTTTTAAACACTTTCAAAAGTTACCACCTCCAAAGCTATTTTTTAGGACTGCAAAAGGACTTCTAGCTCTTCCCCGCTGAGAAGCTCGTAATCCCCTTCTCCATTTAGGTTTATTGTCTTCCAATCCAGAGCGTTTTCCGTCCCTCCATGCCGGTATGGCTGACTGCCCCCGTCGACAGTCAGCTTCAGATTGGGGTGTTTTAGGATATCGTACTTGTCATCCAGTACCGCCCGTTCCCCTCGTATAAACAGTAAAGCATAACGGTTATCCAGCATCCGTACTTCATCGGGAGTCAGAAGCTCGCGCCCGGATAGCTGGTAATTCGTAGAATAGCTGCCGTTCCTGCCCCTGCTCTGCCCGTAACTATTGACATCAATGGTTTCCTTGCCTAATAGCTCCGACACATATTTATGCGTTGACTGCTCATTGCCGCCCAAATACAGAAACTCGTCGCAGTTGCCGACAATGGATTCCCAGCTGTCTTTAAACAGGGCTTTCAACTGCGCTAAGTTTTGCAGGATAATGGACACGCTGATCTCCCGGGAGCGCACGGTGGAAAGCAGCTTGTCAAACTCGTCCGGCAAAGCGACATTGCTAAATTCATCCATAACAAAATGGACATGCACCGGAAGCCGCCCGCCGTGCACGCTGTCGGCCAGGAAATAAAGCTGCTGGAAAAGCTGGGTATAGAGCATACCGACAATGAAATTAAAGGACGAGTCATTGTCAGGTATGACAGCAAAAAGCGCCGTCTTGCGCTCTCCTATGGATGTTAGTTCCAACTCATCGGTATTGGTGATACCGGCGATGGAGGCAAGATTGAACTTTTCCAGGCGGACACCCAGGCTGATCAGGATGGATTTGGCGGTCTTGCCCGCTGCCAGCTTAAAAATGTTGTACTGCTTGACAGCCAGGTGTTCCGGCTCCCGCATTTCTAGCCGTTCAAATAGCTCGTCCAGCGGACTTTGGTAAGTTTCGTCTTCCTCCCGGACTTCAGCGGCAGCAATTAATTCCATGACCATCGAAAAATTTTGTTCCTTTGGCGGGGCTTCATACAGCAGGTACAACATCAAAGCCTCCAAGAGGGCGGTTTCGGACCGCTCCCAAAAGGGGTCGTTGGTATTGGAGCCTTTGGGCGTGGTGTTGCGAATCAGGTTGGTCACCAGCTTAAGAACATCTTTGTCGTCCTGCAAATAGGCAAAGGGGTTGTAGCAATGGGAAAGGTGCATATTGATTAAATCCAATACCTTGATTTCATAGCCTTTGGCTTTGAGTAGATTGCCAGTATCCCGCAGGATTTCCCCCTTGGGGTCGAGCACGACAAAGGAAGTATTCGCCTGCATTACATTGGGCTTTGCGTAGAATCGGGTCTTGCCTGAGCCGGAGCCTCCGACTACCAGCACGTTTAAATTTCTTCTGTGCTTCCTGCCGTTCAGCCCGATACGAACGTTCTTGGTCAGGATTTTATTTTGGAACCGCTCTTTATCTCTGTATTTTTTATTGACAGCTGCAGAGCCGCCCCAGCGGGCGCTGCCGTGCTCCTCCCTCCGCCGGTAATTGCGTTTGGTGGTAAGGTAAATTCCAATACCAAGACCATAAGAGCAAATAAATATCAGGATACACTTAGGGGAATCATTTACCCATATAATGTCAAAGGGATTCTCCAACGCTGCCGTGAGCTTAGCGATAATTTCCGGAAGCCCGCCCGATATGGCCGGGGCAGTCAGCAGGGCCGCCCAGACTACAGGAATTAAAAAAACCGCAAAGAGTATCAAGGTGCTCCTTGCGGTCTCAGCGCGCCTCATCTTGGTGCCTTCGTCTCAGTTTTTTAGCCGGGGCGTCAATGGTTTTAATCAGCAGTTCATCCACTGCGTCGGTCGGACGTTTTTCTTGAATCAAGTCGTTCCTGAGTTCGTTTAAGGCATTGACCATTACACCTTGCTCATAAGTGTCCAGGGTAAGTACCCGTTCCTCATCTTTCATGACTTTCCTCCTCACTTTTTTGGTTCCAGCTAACGGTTGGTTATGGATCTTAATCAAGCCTTACCTCTCTTTCGGCTTTGATTTTGGAAATTTTACCTACCGCCCTTGACGACCGGTATTCTGCCTTCCGGCTTGCGGTTGTTCCCTAACAGGAAACCCTCTCAGTTTTTCCGCCTGCTCCTTCTGAGCATTTTTGATTTCCCGTAGTTCTTCACGAATGGATTTTTTCGGACGCTCAGCACCCTCGGCGGCTTTCACGCTGCGCCCGGAGATAGGCTCGGACGGACGGGATTTCTCCGTCTTCGCCGTCATAGGGTTTGGGTTGTCAACCGGCTCTTTCTGCATATCCTTTGCGGCTCTGGTCTTCTCGATTTCGCTCTTGATACTGGCCGTATCCACGGTTGCCAGCTTTAAACGTTCCACAATACGGTTGATTTTGGCGGCGTCTTCTGCCCGCACCATGAGGTCGCACATTCCGTCCAGGTTTTTTTTATCCAACAGAACGCAGTACAGAACTCCGTAGCGCTTGGCCTCCTGCGAAAACTTTTGCAAATCTTCGTTTTTAACCGCAAAGACTTTCAACTCCTTGCCGCTTCGTAAAAGCCCTTCCAGTCGGGTTTTTCCTTTGGTCTTTTTCTGGTCTCTCAGGACTGCATAAAGATAAGTGGCAAGGTTTTTCGCTCCCGCTCCCGAGATTTTAGCAACTACTTCAATCCCTTTAAGGCTCATATTGACCATTTGATCGGCTGCTTCGGCTCCGCTGTTCATGCTCTTTTTCCTCCCTTTGTTTCTCATTTTCCTCAAGTTTTATCTTGGACAGTTTCTCCTTCATCTCTTCAGAACGGAATTGGATGCCCCTACAAAGCTTCGTCTCCTTCCGGAGTCGGGACAGCTTCTTGGAAAGCCCGGCAATTTGCTGTTTGTATTCGGCAGTCTGCACGTTGTCTCTACAGCGGCGCAGGAGACGGTAAAGAGATTTGCGTTCTGCTGACAAGCCGGCCATTTCCTGCTCGAGGATGGATTGATAGCCTAAAAGCTGCTCAGCATTTTCAATCCGATGCTTGAAAAGCAGCCTAATCTGAGCGGTTAATTCTCCTAAATAACGGATATCTTCCCGCAATAAAAAATGCGTCCTTTTCCTGGACGCGGTATGCTTCGGCAAAACCCCCATTTTATATAAGTAGTGGAAGTATAACCCCTGCAAGCCCTTGAGTTTTCTGGTCTTTTTCAGGTCAGAACTTCTTCCGGCGGCAATGCGTTTTCGTTTGGGCTCCTGCAGAACCTCCTGCTTCTTAGGAATTCGGTTTTGAAGTATCCTCTCCTTAATAACATCTTCACTGTAACCGTTTCCAAGAGTCTTCAGCCGGACAAAGCGTTGCTTGCCCTGCGGACGAACCGCGATATATTTTACGCCTGTTTTAACTTCATAACCCTGTTTTCGGAGAGTAGCAATAAACTGCGTGAAGGTCATGGATTCGCCGATTGCCTTGTCTACATCTTCGCGAATCAGCCCCCGCCAGGTGGGCTTGCCTTCCTGTCCGGCTTTCCATTCGGAATAATGTTCCGACCTGCCCTCCTGCGGATTTCCAATGACTGACAGAGAGTATTCCCGGCACAGCCGGTCGGAGGCCTGCCGCAATTGAGCGTAAGTAGCCTTGTTGTCGTAATAGCGCTTGCCATCGGCAAAAGAAACGGAGTTCAGCACAAAATGGTTATGCAGATGATGTTTGTCCAAATGGGTGGAAACGACAACCTCAAAACGTCCGCCCCAGAGTTCCTCTGCCAGCTTTACGCCTATAGCATGGGCTATTTCCGGAGTTGCTTCACCCGGCGCAAAGGATTGGTAGCCATGAAAGGCCAGAATTCCGTCTTTTTTTTGAAACTGCAGCTTGGTCTGGGACATTTGCTTATAGGCGATGGCTGGATCGCAATTGATGCCGGTAACATAATACTGCTTTTCAGTTTTATCTTCCCGCGCCGCATATTCCAGTACATTCTGCAAACCCTGCATGTTTTGGCTTGCAAAGCCCTGATTTTCAGTCTTGCCGGGATTGGCGGCATAGTTTATGACCCTGTCCAACCGGTCTTTAACATCCCATATCGCTGTGGCAGCCATGATTCACTCCAGCTTTTGCGGCGACGTAACCGCCTTGCGGATATCCAGTACCGCCTGGCGGAGACGATTGGCTTCATCCTGAAAAACAGTTCTATCAATATGTCCCGTGGCATTGACCTTGGCCGCGATTTGATTCAGATTATTGCCGATGGCATGAAGTTCCCTCATCACGGCATGATAATCAGCCGGAGGTAGCTCTTTGGGTACAAAGCCGTTTATAAGGATACGCAGGTAGGTTTCCCTGGATAGCCCAGACTTTTTGGCCCCGGCTTGCAGTTTTTTCTTTTCTTCCTGATCGAGCCAGACCTGGACACGGATGTTGCGTCTTCTCATCGCCATTTCATCTCCTTTGCTTTGGATTGGCAAGTCTATAGTTTGCATCAATAAGACAGCAAAAAAAACAACCAGTTGAATTTAGTAATTCATCTGGCCGTTTTCAGGGAAAAACGCTTTATCATATATAGTTAAGCAATTTTATTTGATTCCCAGCTTCTCCTAATATTAAGCATTTTATAATACTGGTTTAATAATTTATCCAACTTCTCACTTAGATTTACAACATCAGGATCAGTAAGAGGTTTACAACTCCCCAGCTGGTTCAGATCGATTTTCATATCTTCGATAATTTCAAGCAGCTGTTTGATTTGGCTTTCCATTGGTAACTTTTAACTCCTTCTTACGAAAACTCACGAATACAATTTTACAATAAGATTATATGGCTTTTCCATAGGTTTTTTTGTCGTAATATAACATTTTTAGATTAAATTTCCTTGAATTCATGGATTGGCAAATTTCTGATTAGAATTTTTATATACTATAAACCAATTACTCATGAGGCCGCGGTACGGGGAGTGTCTCCCACTCAGCGTACGGCGGCCCGGTCCCGCGAGCGCTTTGATGTGCCTTCATTCATGGTTCAGTGCATAGGCACTTGAAAGCGCTCGCCAGACGGAAAAGTAATACCCATGAGCGTGGTATTCCAAAGGGGTTTTAGGGGAGAGACTGTGTTTGGCACAGTCTTTCCCCTAACAAGCGAATTTGGGAGACCAAATTCAGTGCTTGCTGAAACATAAGACACCAATCTTGTGTTGCATATTTATTGCGATTACTACCTGCCGAAAAGAGAGAGCAGAAGATTACCGCTCTTATCCGGGAATAGATGAGTTTCTCATTTTCCATAATGCCATGGGATGGTTTTGAATACGCATCAAGATCTCTTTGTCCTCAAACAGCAGATCAGGACAATATTCTTTTTGGGCGAAGGAATGCAAAAAGGCTTTCTCGCCTTCATCAAGACACAGCAGGGCGGAAAGGAATTCTCTTACCCGTTTTTTAACGGACGGCAAATCAAAATGCTCCGCCCGGCGGATAACAGGCAACAGGTCCGTTTTAATTTTATGATTTGTAAGGTTATCGATATTGTCGAGTTGAAAGTTTGTCGGAATCTTTCCACCGGCAATCGCGCCATAAAAAACCGCACACTTTTTCAGCAACGGCAACTGGCTCTCATCAAACAACCCGAAATAGACCATATTGTTAAGATCGTACAAGTCCCTCGCCGCGGCTCTTGTGAGCAGCGCAACGATCTTGCTCCCGAATATTTCCAATGCCGCCAAGGAATGCACCGTCATTTCATCGAACAACCCGAGTGTATTGACCGTTCTGTTTTCAGTCAGCAATACATGCGCACGAAGGGAATAATTGATTTCCACCTTAATATTGTCCTTCATTCCGCCGGTGTTCCGGTAGGAGAACACAAAAGAGTCCAGGCTGTGCGGGGCCTTGGACTTGGGACTTGGCTCATAGCCGTTGGCCAACATATACTTTATAATGCTGACCGATATGAGGCTGCGCTCTTCCAGCATTTCTTCCCGTGTACCGTTATGCATGTAATCCAGATCAAGGTCGATCGACATTCTCGGCAGATTAAAAATCGTCAGGTTGATGGCCGTTCCGCCTTTCAGCGCCAGAGCGTCCTTCAGCAAAGAATCGGTATTCAAGTACTTAAGGATCTCTGCCAGACGGCACACCTTTTCCAAGGTATCGCGGGAGAAACCAAGCTCCTGCGCTTGTTTGCCAAGTTTTCGCTTATCATATTCCGGCAAATTCATTTCCTCCTTCAGATAGAACGGATAGCAAATCGCGCGGTGCAAAAAGCTGCCATCGTCTGTTGTACTGTGCATTATCCTTATTCAAACCACGATGGAGATAACGGACGCTCTCGGAAAGCCGGGAAGAGCATTGTTCAAAAAAACCGTCGCTGAGCTTCATGTCCTTTTTGAAGTGCTCCAATATATATCCGGCTTTTTGATATAGAACCTGCTTCCCGTAATTTTCCAAATAGCGCAGGAGTTTGCTCTCATCGGCATAGGGAATCATGGATAAGCTGCGCAGCAACTCCTCCAAACCGCCTATTTTTTCAAAGTCGTTGATACCGTCTATGATTGTGCGTTCGAGATCGGTTACAGTTACGCCGTCCGCCTTTTTTTCCACGCCTTCGTCTATCCGCGACATCACATACCGATAGGTTCGTCCGTCGAATTCAAAGGAATTAAATTTTGAAGCGGACGATACATAAACGTCGTAAAACACCTGGTTGGTGTACCCATAATACGAGAATGCCGAATGATGAGAAACATAAGCACTCGGAGTGATATGGCCCGCTATGGCAAAATGGCTGACGACGGGCATATTGTCCACTAGATTAACGGCAACATACAAATTGCGCTTCACGCTTTTGATATATCCCTTTTTTAAATAATTCTGGATAAGGTTGCTTGCTGTGTTGGGATTTCCCAACATCTTGCAGACATCCTCCCAGGTAAAGCAGCCTTTATCCAGCAGTTCCTCGTAGTGTTTCATTTGTCTTCACCTCTGATAGTTTCAATTATAGTATATTATCACCAATTTTTCAGCTATACAGAGGTAAAATTAAAATATTTTTTTACTTTTCGCATACTATCATTGCTTTTTAGGTGACATCAAGCCAAAAATAAAATAGCTGACCAACATAACTGCCAATCAGGTGAGCAAGTAAAAAAGCTATACAAGTGTAATTGCTGAATAAGCTACCTTAATTAGCAGCTGAACTAGGAAATCAGCGCTTCAATCAAAAGTTTTACGGCGTCGCTGAAACCCTTCTGATAGGAAATTTCAGAATGGATAGACCCAATGCATCCGGAGACACGTTCAATATTCTCGATTAGATCTTTCTGCTCCTGGCTGATACCCGTTTTAATCAGCTTTTCCCAAGCTGCACCGGCCTCATCCATATATTTATGGTATTCAGCTTTGTTTTGAATCATTTGATTGAGGTCTTCTTCATGATTTTGAATCAGGCTTAAGATGGACATCTTAACTCTTTCTCCTCGCCAGTTTAAAAATGGTATACCCTTATAAGTATATCAAGTTAGACGATCTGCCTGAATTCTGCAATTGTCCAAATAAGCCAGTTATTATATAAAACATACTAGCATGCCTGATGTGTAGGTTTTTTTGAGGTATTAGAGTTCCATCTTTTCAAAATGAGGACGTTTCCACTTCCATTTCCGCCCCCATGGTCCCTTCAACATTTCATCTACATAGACTTCAACTGCTGAACTATCCCAGGGTTGAAGCACAAATAAGTAATACCTTACTTGTTGCCTGTTAAATCTTAACAAAAAAAACCGCGCATTATTAAAAGATGGCTGCTCTTTAACGAAATCAAATCTTTCAAAATAATCCTGCTCATTTTGTCGATTAGAATGATTATAGACAATTAAACTGTGACCTTGATTATAATAAGATTCAATTTCTAGTGGAAAGGCATACTTTATGCCTTCATTATCAAAGCGGCTCCCTGTACCGTTTAAAAGTATATTATTATCTGGATCTAAGAATAAGAGTGAACATGTAGCTAGATGTTTAAGACTATCCTGAAACCATTTTTCTCGATAGGCCTTATTCGCTTTCAATATTTTTGAGTAAAATAAGGTTTGGGGCGGCAACAAGCTGCTCGCTTCAATCCTTTTAACGGTTCGGGCATTTTGTATATAGACTATTCTGTACAGTTCCTTAAACAATTCACTATCGCATTCAAGATACCCATTGTATTTTTCAGCCAAATAATCCGTCAAATTACCGGCACTCTCCTCACCGTCATCAGTCAAATACCAGTTGACCCCAATCCTTAAACCGCTTTTAGCTATATATCTTAACAAGCCGTATTTGCCGAAATCTCCGATATCTCCTGTAAATCTATTCTGCATAGTTCCACTCTCCCGGCCAGTTTGAATATACATCCAATAATACTAATGCCGCAGATTAGCAAACGGCATCTTTCCATGTCTATCCTCAAAATCGCGAATCAGCATTTTCTCAATCTCTACCGGGTTCTCACCATCATTGCTGATTCTCCAATATATTAATAAATCCCTGGAATACTCCAGCTGCCAGATTAACCGCCCGCCCCAGTGGCCGATGTCATACCCGTATCCAAATTTAATATAGGCAGTTATTCTGTCACGCAGGGTTGCCTTGCTTATCTTGCCTTTTTTGTCAGTCCCCCCGGCTTTTCCGAGGTATAGAATATGTGTTCCTTCTACCCAGTTCTTTAACACCACATGTTTAGGTACATTGGGATTTTTCCTTTTGAAGAATCCGCCGGTTCCTTCAATTAGAAACCTTTTTTCAGGATAATGAGGAGAGACAACGGCATAAACACCCTCAGTATTTGGTATTGATAAGGTAATATCTTGGTTTCTTTCATAGTCGCCAATACGGATAAAATGCTCAAATTTATTACTTGTAAGAAAACTGCTGTCAACAGAATCCATCGGTTCACCTCGCAGTCCATTCATATTATCTAATGCGCCAAAACCTCGGCAGACAGATACCGGAACCGCCCCCACCGCTTATCATTAATAAAGCTGAAGTCTTCCCAGTACATATCATACGAACCATTTAAGACTATAGGTTCTTCACGGCCCTTTTTCGTACCGATACCAGTACGCTCATCCCAGTTCAAAACACCACTAATCTTTGCGCCTTCATTAATTCTGAAAGCCGCATCACATGTGTTGGAAGCATTAGAAGTCTTCCAATAGGTTGGATCATTGGTCAACAATACCGCAAAGCCTTTGCTGAAAGGGCCACCGGAAGAAATCAGCTTCTCGACTCTCATAATGTCCTTCAAAAAGTCATACCGCCTGATATCTTGGGCACCTTGATTTTTTAAAATATATCTTTCTTCATTGACCACGACATTGCATCCCAATGTCATATATTTAAGCTCAATCGGAAACCACAAACCATTATCCTTAACTAAAATATCCACATGCATAGATTCATCTACATCTGCCGGGCAATATTCCATTCTAACTTCGGCCTGCGGTATATTTTTTTGAATTTCCCAGGCTAGAGCAAATTGAAAATCCTTCTCTGAAACAAATATTTTTCTACATGTTTTTAGCGACTCAATAAGCACTTTTATATCCATCAGGCGACCCCTTCTTCAGATAGAATAACATTCAAATAAATCAATTAAATAAGTTTTTTTATCTTCCCGCTTAATGCGGCTTTTAACTTTTTGGCTTATTTGACATTTCTCTATTTTTTTCCATTTTCCTTTAATTCCAAGTAAAGAAAAAACCTCGGATAATATCAATTTAGACATTTTCTTGTGTAAGTGAATCTACACGATGCAAGTTGTTAACATCGCTCCAATTCTCGCTTCCTATTTATCACCACTTTCAGATACTCGTTACAATCCTTTCCCCGTTCCGGCGGCTCATCTGAAACCGCGTAATGAGACGGAAGAATTGTTTGAATGCTCTTGGCCGCCAGCTGCCCGGCCAAATCATTATCCAGGTGCAAAGAAATTTCGCTGATCCGGGGGAAATCTTTTAAATATTGCATTAAAGCCGCAGGCGGGGTGCTTTCCCCGATATCCTGTCTCGGCTTGTAGATGCCGGCAAGAGAAAGGCAAAAATCTTGCCGCCAGTCCCTGTTTGCTAATAACTCCAAAGTACAATAAGACATTAGATCAATGGCGCTTTCAAACAAATGAAGTTTTCCGCTTCCACCTCTTGCCGGTATGGAAAAGGAATAGTGCTTGTCACTCCCGTTCGCTTCTCCCATAAACCTTCTGCGGGACGTGCCCCGGAGCGACGCGTACCGGGGAATGCCTTGCCGGTCAAACCCCACAAATATCGCGTTGTGGTAATTGCGGCTTTCATACAGGCGTTTGGTTTCTATACAATAACTGATTACCTCCCTATTAATTCCACGACCAGCCAGATAAGCGATTACCCGGTCATTGTTTTCGTTTTTCTCCGGCAGGAGCAGCTTTTTCGGGACGGGGGACGCTGGTTGTTTAGACGGAACAGGCGGCAGGGTTAACACTTGCCCATCGATTTGCATGACCGCTTCAGGCAGGGTCAGGCCCCGCACTTTAACCAAATAATCCAGCGCGGACCGCCCGCCGATGCCGCGCGACCACCAGCACCATTTGCCGTTGCTGATTTTCAGACTGTCATGGCTCCGGGTCGTATAGACATTGTCGGAAAAATGCACCAGCTCCTGCGACTCGTAAGATTGCAGGTAAGAGAGCAGATCCATTTGCTTGGCGCGCTCAATCTGCTCCGGTGTCACATAAGGCATGTTGATCACCTCATCTTTCGTAGCCCACGACTTTCTTTTCCGGAAGCCCGGGCTCTTCATCCGGCTCGTCGTCCAACACCTCGTTTTCCCGCTTGTCCATGTTGAGCAGGACATTCAACTCCGCCAGCCGGGCGGACTTTGTCTGCATCTCCTGTTCCTTCTCAAATGGGATCTCAATCTGCTCATTGGCCGTCTCCACCTGCTGACGAAGTGTTTTCAGTTGTTCCCGGCTGTATTCCAGTTTCTTGGGCATCTCCGCCAAAACATTGTTGATCCTGGTGATGTTGCCGAGGATATCCGAGCCCAGCGTCACGGGGTGGCTCAAAGCGCCCCGCAGGGCAACCTGGTACTGCTTGCCGAAGGTATCAAAAGAAAACAGCATCTGGAAGCCCATGTAGCTGCCCAGCTCCTGCGGCTCCGGAGAAGTCATCAGCTTACAGGCTTCGAGAATCGCCGTGCCCGCTTTTGCTTTTTCGATATAGGCGGCGTCCTTGACAGTCATCCCCGCGAACTTGCTATCCTCTGTGCCACTTTCGGTGGGTTCCGATGCGATGTGCCGTTCGTATAAGGCAAGGTCTTTTTCATAGCCCGCAATCCGTTCCTCGAGGGATTTGATTTGCTTCGGGTACTGCTTCAGCAATCTGTCCTCCAGCGCGTAACGTTGGCTTAGATGATTGGCTTTGAGCAATTTCAACTTGGAAACCTGGATGTCCAAATCCATCTTCTCCTTGATAAACGGATTGCCCGTCGCCAGCGCCTTGACTTCGGCGTAGGAAAGGGCCGTCTCGTCAATGTCTTCGGCGCTTCGCACAGGGGACTTGCTGGTCATGATCTGGGAAATAAACCGCTGCTTGTTCTCCAAAATCTGATAGAGATAGGCGTCAAAGGTGTTCTCGGTGACATAGCGAAAGATATGCACCTCATCGTTTTTATTGCCCTGCCGCACAATGCGTCCGGCGCGCTGCTCCAGGTCCCGCGGCCGCCAGGGACAGTCCAGATCATGAAGTGCGATCAGTTTGTCCTGGACGTTGGTTCCGGCCCCCATTTTAAAGGTGGAACCTAGGAGTATGCGCACCTGTCCTTTGCGCACCTTGGCAAACAACTCCTTTTTCCTGGTTTCCGTATCGGCATTGTGGATGAAAGCAATCTCCTTGGCGGGGATACTGCCGGCCATCAGCTTTTGGCGAACGTCATCGTACACATTGAAGTTCCCATCATTCTTTGGTGTGGATAGATCGCAGAATACAAGCTGCGTCAACTTTTTGTCCTGATGTTCCTGCCATAGACGGAAGATATTCTCTACGCAGGCGTTTACTTTGCTCTCTTTATGGTCGGGCAGCATAGGATTCGCCAACCGCTGGTCGAGAGCCAGCTTGCGGCCGTCGTTGGTGATTTTCAGCATGTTGTCCTCATTCGGTTCCACCATTCGGTTGCGCACCCGTTCGGCGCGGTCAGCCAGGTCGGCTACCATGTCTTGCTGGAACTCACTGGGCTTGACCGCCACATTGCGGTAATTGGCTTTGGGAACGGGCAGGTTCAGCATGTCCGCCGTCTTGATGTCGGCAACTTCCTTGAACATATTCATCAGTTCCGGCAGGTTGTAGAACCGCGCGAACCGCGTTTTGGCCCGGTAGCCGGTGCCCTCCGGCGCAAGCTCGATTGCCGTCACGGTCTCACCAAAAGTGGAGGCCCAGCAATCGAAATGCTGGAGCCCATTCCGGCGCAGGACTTCGTATTGCAGATAGCGCTGCATGGTGTACATCTCGGTAATGGAGTTGCTGATTGGCGTCCCCGTGGCGAAGATAACGCCGCGTCCCTCCGTCAGTCCGTCCAGGTAGCGGCACTTGGCGAACAGGTCGGAAGACTTCTGCGCCTCAGTTTGGGAAAGGCCCGCGACATTGCGCATTTTGGTGTACAAAAACAGGTTCTTGTAAAAGTCCGCCTCATCCACAAACAGCCGGTCAACACCCAGTTCCTCGAAGGTAACCACATCATCCTTGCGGCTAGTGTCGTTGAGCTTATCCAGCTTCAGCTTCAGGGCCTTTTTCGTCCTCTCCAGTTGCTTGATCGCGTAACGTTCGCCCCGTTCCTCTTTAAGCTCCTGGATGCCGCCGGTGATCTCCATGATCTGCTCCTCCAGCTGCCTTTTTTGGCGTTCCCGGGAGATGGGAATTTTCTCAAACTGGCTGTGCCCGATAATCACCGCATCATAGTCGCCGGTAGCGATACGAGCGCAAAACTTTTTGCGGTTCTGGGTTTCAAAATCTTTTTTTGTAGCGACCAGGATATTGGCGGAAGGATAGAGCTGCAGAAACTCTCCCGCCCACTGTTCCGTCAGGTGGTTGGGCACGACGAACAGGCTTTTGTTGCAGAGCCCCAGATGCTTGCTTTCCATGGCCGCCGCTGTCATCTCGTAAGTCTTGCCCGCACCCACGCAGTGGGCCAGCAAGGTGTTGCCGCCGTACAGGATGTGGGCCACCGCATCCACCTGGTGCTGGCGCAGGCTGATCTCTGGATTCATGCCCGTAAACCGGATATGGCTGCCGTCGTATTCGCGGGGCCGGATGGCGTTGAAACGGTCGTTGTAGATTCGGGTAAGCTGTTCCCGCCGTTCAGGATCTTGCCATATCCAGTTTTGGAACGCCTCTTTGATGGCTTCCTGCTTCTGTTGGGCAATGGCGGTTTCCTTTTTGTTCAGCACCCGCCTCTCCGCGCCGTCTTCGCAAACGGTGTCAAAGATGCGTACGTCCCGGAGATTCAGTGTTTCCTCAATAATTTTATAGGCATTGACCCGTTTCGTGCCGAAAGTCACGTTGGCCTTGATGTTGTCGCTGCGGTCGTCGTTTTTGCCCTTGACATTCCAGTTGGCGGTATAAGCCGAATAGAAAACGTCAATATACCGCCTGTAAATAGAAGGAGTTTCCAGAAGTTCAAGGATAAAGTCCTTAACCACCTCGGGCGGCAGCCAGGTCGCGCCCAACCGCACGTCGATTTCGGAAGCGCTCAGGTCCTTCGGCTGCACCGCTTCCAGCGCTTTGATATTGGAAGTCAGCTTTTCACCTTGTTCAGGCGGCAGGATTTTGGCAAGTTCCTGAACCTGTTTGAGTTTTTCGCGGACGTTGCCGGATAGGTATTCGTCCGCCGTGACATAGGGAAAAGAATCCACCTGAAAGAAAGCCCGGGGAACGACTTCCGGGACTACTTTGCCGAAGTCGCGGAAGATCACGCCCTGAAGATCGTCGGCAAGCCGTTCTTCCGACATCCCGGTCAGACTCTGCATAAACTCCATGTCCACACTGGCCTTTTCCGCGATGGAAATCGCCAAGGCTTCGGCGGCGGTATCCACGTGGGTGACAGCCGTGCGCTGCCGGATGGTGCGCTTGGTGAACATATCCGCCTTGCTCTCCAGTTCGCCGTTCTCGTCCAAAATCTCCAGGGAACAAAGGAGACAGTAGGAGCTGTCATCGGAAAAAGCCATGCTGTTGCCGCGACTGTTTAAAAGCCCGTACTTGGCGGCAAAAGTGTCATACAGGATATTCAGCTTGCGCTGCTGTTCCTGGATGGTTTCATCGCCGTAATCTTCTGTCTGGTATTCGATTAAATCCCGCACACAGTCCCGGATAGCGATCATACCTTTGATCCGGCCCGCCGCTGTGACGGAAGTTTCCACCCGGTTCATGCGGCTGTTTTCCCGGTAGTAGATCTCCCCCTCCGCCAGGCAGTAGCTGAAGTTGCGCACATTCGGATCGGCTGGAATAGAATCGTCCGCCTCGTCTCCTAGTTCTTCCAGCTCGTATTCCGTAATTTCGGCATGGATGTTTTGCAGCGCCTTGCTCAGAAGCTCGCCCAAATCGGCATTCTCATAGGGGATACAGGCAGTCTCACTCCTGTTGCCGTACATCCGCTCGTCATAAGCCATCGTCCCCAGCACCATCGCTGGATTGTCGGCAAAGTAGCAATTGACGGGGATTCCGTCCTCCGTCGTGGAAAGATACACCCAATCCGGCTCGATGTCGATCACCCGGTCGCGCTTTTGCAGGAATAGAATATCGGCTGTGACTTCCGTACCGGCGTTAGCCAGGAAAGCGTTGTTGGGCAGCCGGACGGCTCCCAATAATTCGGTCCGCTGGGCAATGTACTTGCGGACTTCGGGGTTCTGCTTGTCCATTGTGCCCTTGGAGGTGATAAAGGCGATAATGCCGCCGGGCCGCACCTTATCCAACGTTTTGGCGAAGAAATAGTCGTGGATGTAAAACTTATGCTTGTCGTACTTTTTATCCGCCACACCGTAGCTGCCGAAGGGCACATTGCCGACAGCCAGGTCGAAAAAGCTGTCGGGCAGGCTGGTTTCCTCAAAGCCCTGTACAGCAATGTTCGCGTTTTGATACAGCTGCTTGGAAATCCTGCCCGTGACGCTGTCCAGCTCCACGCCGTACAGCTTGGAATTCTGCATGCTTTCGGGGATAAGCCCGAAAAAGTTGCCGGTTCCGCAAGCCGGTTCCAAAATGTTGCCGGTTTTAAAGCCCATGTTTTCCAGGCAGGCATAGATAGCCTTGATAACGATGGGGGATGTATAGTGGGCGTTCAAGGTGGAGGCCCGGGCGGAGGTGTATTCATCGTCGCTGAGCAGCTCCTTCAATTCCGCATATTCCTTGGCCCACTGGCTGTTCTGCCCATCAAATACCTGCGGCAGACCGCCCCAGCCGACGTACTTGGAAAGAGTCTCTTGTTCTTCCGGTGTGGCCAGGCGATTTTGTTCTTCCAATTGGTTTAAGAGCCGGATAGCGGTTGCGTTCCACCCATATTTGGTCTTTTGTCCGCCCGCGCCCAAATTATTATCGGTAATACGAAAGTTGGCGCGGGGCTGTTTCAGCGTTTCCGGTTGAAAATCAATGGCGGCCTTTGATGCTTCGCTGTCCTCAATGACAAGTTCCATGCCTCCGGTCATTTCTTTTTCGGCAGGTTGGCTTTCGGTTCCCCACACCCATTCCGGCGCGTCAGGGTCGTCAGCGTAAAGGGTGACGCTATCCCTTTCTTCCGTCAGGAAATCCTCATACGTTCGCTGAAATACATCCTCGGCCAGCCATTCTTTGAACATCGGCAGTGCGGCATAGGCTTCATAAAAATCCGGATGCTCCTCCCTCATCGAAAGGACAAGGTTATCGATGGCTTCTTCCAACTCCCGCTCAGCACTGTCGGGGTCGGTATCCCGGTCGCGCAGGTAGGGATAGATCTCGCCGGTTCGTATCCGGTTGACGATTTCCGGCAGATATGCTTGGTAAAGTTCGCGGAGGGACATTTTCCCCGCATTTTCTTGGCCGGTTTCTTCCTGAACTGTTTGTTCTGTTTTTTTCCCGATAACAAGAAGATGGTCGTTCAACGGGTTTTCTTGCAGCATCCGTTCCAGGTCATCCCGCGCCAGCTCTCTGCTGAACAGCGGGAAGCCGGTATCGCGCAGCAGCGCCTTGCGATCTTCAAAGGATATAATTTCGTATTCGTCTGCTCCGAGATAGACCGTGTCGCCAGGAGATAAAACATAATGGGCGTCTTTTCTTGGCGGGTTCTCCGTCTTTTCAGAGGGAGATGGTTCCCTGCTCAGGATCTCCCGGGCGTAAGCCTGCCCGGTGAGCTGCTTGCGTTGTTCCTCCACCATCTGCTCATATATTGGACGGTATTCTTTTTCCAGGTATTCTTTTTCCCAGCCTTTCAAGTAGCGGCCGGCGGCAATCAGTTCGCCAAGCCGTTTGGCAACCTGGTTCCAGGACAGTCTTAGTTCCGGATTGGTCATTGAACTGCCGATTCTGCTTAAGGAGATTCCTTTGCTGTCATGCCATTGGTTGCCGCTGGTCCCATCCAGGAAAATATGCGTACCGCCGCCGATTCCGTACTCCCGTTTCAGAAAGGCAATGGTTTCTTTCGGGATATGCTGTTCCTGGTAGTGTAGATAAATTCGGAATTTGCCGTTTTGGAAACCTGTGCCCCGGCATAGGGCATGGTCGATTTCTTCTTGGGGAATGGAAAAAGCGGAGGATTTTTCGTCCTCCGCCTGTTCTATGGCTTCGATTTGATGTTCAACCGTTGGGAAAATGGTTAGCTGTATACGATCTCCGCCAGGACTGTTTCCTCCGCTTGATGTCTCAGGTTGTTCATGTATCCCGTCCAGCCCATCGGGTCGGCCGCCTTGTCCGGGGCGTGACTGCTCTGCAGGAGCTTGGCCGTGATCTGTTCGATCCGCTCCTTCGCCGTCCGGTCGGTCTCCGCCAGGTGGCTGTTCAGCTTGCCCGACAGTGTCAGGCTGGCGTACATCCCTTTCTTGTGGTTTTTCAGATATGTCTTGCGCAGCATCCCATATTTGCCGATGTGCGCCGTTTCCTCCAGCAGCGTCAGGTCGGGAATCAGGTATTCGCCCTGCAGCGTGTAAGTCAGTTCCATCTTCGCCACCCCTTTCAAAACTCGTGTTTTGTTTATCACTTTCATTGTGTCTGGCATCCTTATTTTTGGCAAAGGTATGGTTTGGATTTTTCTTCGTCTTTTGCTGCTCCTTTACCGCCACCCCGATTTCCCGCAGGAGCATCTCAGAAATGTCGCTGGCGGCGGCTCCCAAACAGGAAACGGTGTCCAGCGTATTGAAGTTCAAAACACTTTGGAAGTCCTCAAAACCAAAATGTTTTGCAGCATCATAGCCGCACCGGACTAAGAGCATATAGGCTGCGGAGCTTTTCAGCGCGTCTTTGAAAATGACTTCCACGTTCTGGACGTCCAATTCCTCCAGGAAACTGTTTTCGCAGGATTCCAACAGTTCGGAAAGATAATCCGGAAAATTATCCTCTACGGCGTTGCGGGCGGCGGAGATTAAGGCGTCCGCCAATTCCCGCTTTTCCTCCAGCTCGCCAAAGGCATTTCCCAATGTTTCTGTTACGGCCTCTCCGTATTGATCCTTCATTTCCCAGAGTATGATAGGGCGATTATAACGGCTGTTGGTATCCGACACGTCAAACACATAGCGCAGGTTCGAGCGGCCCCCGCTGTCGTCGATAAGGGCAATGCCCTTGGCGCCCTTGTTTACCCACCGGCCCAGTTTCTCGTTCCATACCTCAATCGGAGCGCAGGCGGTCGCGTCGGGACGCTGGGCGTAAATCAGCAGCTGGTCCTGGAAGGGGTACTTGTAGTTCCAAGCTGCCGTTTGCAGAAAGTCTGTCCAATTAAGCGGCGTTTTGACGACATTTAGAGCTGTCCGCTCTGCAAGCTCCGTAATCAGCCGCAATTTTACTGCCACGTTTATCCCTCCTTGCTCCTTACTCGTGCTTATCTTTCCGGCTCCCGGTTTTTCTTCTTGCTCTTCCCCACCAGACTTCCATCCGGATCCTTTTCCTTTTGCAGGCTTTTCTCATGATGAATCTCATCCAAAGCGCGGTTGCAAAGATCCTCAAGGGCGGTCAGCCGGTCGCTGCAGTAATGCCCCCAATGGTAATCCTTTTCTCCTTTTTTGCATCTCCAGGTTACAAACTTAGCGGGAGCATTTTCGTTCTGCCCGATGACAAATTCCAAGTCTCCCACACTTAGCCGGTCAGTGATGGCGTAGCCTGCGTTGGTTTCTCTCTCCATCCAAGACACCTCCTACCGCGCCTGTTCTTGTTTTCTGTGTTTAACTTGTCTTTCAGCTTCAATCTGCCGCAGCCGCTCCTTGGCCCAATCGGGCATGCATTCCGGTTTGATGACGCCTAAAATGTCCGAGCGGTTCCAGCGGGATTCCTTGCCGGAATAGAGATTAACGATATAAACCGCCCGTCCTCTGGCCTTGCCTTGGGAGCCGAAACCGCCCGTGATCAACACCAGCTGCTTGTCGGCGGTGCGGTATTCCGGGCGCAAAGACTCTTGGCGAATAACCGCCACTTTGTCCTCTATGCTCTCCCCGACATCATCCGGCACACAGTGTTTCAAAGTTAAAGGCTCCAAGGGAACGGTTATCTTGGCCCGTTCCGCTTTAACCGCTTCAATCTGGACCGTTGCGCGGGAGATAAATTCAGCCATCATCTCCAGATAGTCCGCGCTTACGACTCCCTCAGAATATTGCTCTACGCCAAAAGGGTTATCCCAGGAACAATTGCAAACCATATACGGGCTGCCGGGACTTTTTCCATCCTCCAGAAAAAGGATTTCCTTGTCTCCGAGACAGACGGCATGTTTTACTTCATAGGTGTCCACCATCCGTTTTTCATTGCTCACGTTCTCCACGCTCCAATCCATGAAATAGAAAAGCTCCCTGCATTCTTACAGAGAGCCGGTTTACTGTCCGAAAAAAGAAAGCGGCTGTTTTCTCCGTTCTTTTCCGGGGTTATCCACTTGCTTCACACCGTTATCCACAATATTCACATTTCCATCTTTATCCTGTAACTCCCTGTTTCCGCAATTAGTCTGCCGGATCAGCGTCCGGAAAGTCTTTGGTTTCTTCTGCACTGCCTGTTTCACAACATTCTCCTCCGTCAGTATTTTAGATCTCCTTCTTTAAGGCTGAGTATTTCTTTTTCGGCTAGTAATTTAAGGGGGTGAGGTGTGGAGAGGGGGACAAAACACCAGTGTTTCACGCCGCTTCCTAAAAAAGGAGAGACTACCCCCTTGGTTTAAGAATTTTTTTGCTAGTCTTTGAATAAAGCATGCCGCTCTTTACCGCTTTTATGGGAACGCTTATCGCCTTCCGGGTAAAGCCTGCAATCCTTCTGCCTCAGCTCTTTAAAGGGCTTGCGGTCATATCCCGGCTTTTCCTGCATGATGCGCTCGTAATCGCGCAATTGCCCTTCCGTAAAGTACATGGAACCATCTCCTCTCACAAAAGGACATAAAAAACACTCTTGCTTATGGAAGAACGAGGATGACGTTTAGCTGCTTATATTCTGTTTCAGCGCTCCTGCTCCCGCTGCCGTTTTTTATACCAGCTTTCAAGCAGCTGGATGATCAAGTCCTCCTTTTGTTTATCGGTAAAGTTTTTCGGGAAAAAGCGGTCGATGCGTTCTTTTTGGATATTGAATTTTTCTCTTTGGTTTGGTTTTTCCTCAGTAAGAATAGAATAAATGACATTCGCGCTCAGCCTGCCCTCCTGGCTGAGTTTCTTTAACCGTTGAGCCTGGGATAAGGACGGCGTGTTTTCTTCCTGTTTCATTGTCTCCAATAGTTCCGTCTGTTCTTTTTCGGTTAAGTAGGAGATTTCCACGGCTGGATTAAAAGCAATTTGTCTTTCGTCAACCATTTCCAGAATGGGTGGGATGAGTTCGGTTAGACGGATGTAACGGAATATCTGAGGCCCACTTTCTCCTGACTGTCTTGCTAAATCTTCTCTTGATGTAGACCGATTCAACTTTTGTTCAACTTGAACAGAAGTCAGATCGGTCCGTTGTCCTTGTCTGTTCATAGCTTCCAACTTCATTTTATAGGCGAAGGCTTTCTCGCTTGGCAGAATGCTTTCCCTCTGTAGATTGCTATCCACCATGGCGACAATCGCTTCATCATCACTTAACTCACGGACAATGCAGGGCATTGTCTCTTTCCCCGCCAGTTCACTTGCTTTTTTGCGCCGGTGCCCGGCAACCATTTCATAGCCGCCGTCCGCTTTGGACCGAACAAGACCCGGAACCAGGATGCCGTACTGTTTAACACTTTCCGCCATTTCCAGCATGGCTTCATCCGCCTTGACTTTAAAGGGATGATTGGGAAAATCGCTGATTTCCGATAAAGGAATATCTAAAACCTTTTCGCGCTGTTTGTCCTCGCGACTGGCATCGGTTTCAAACAGTTCATCTACCGAGGTCAACCTCATGTTTTTGACGCTGCTTTTGGCCAATTTCCAGCACCTCCTTTGTGAAGGCCTGATAGGCCTTGGCCGCTATCCCGTGCGGATCATGAGCAAATATGCTCTTTCCCTCGGCGCTTGTTTCAGCTGCCCGGATGGATAACGGGATTTCCGTTTGGAATACACAGATTTTATCGCCGTAGTCCCGCCGTAGGACAAAGGAAATATCCTTGGCAAAGGTGGTGCGGTTATCCACCATTGTGAGCAAAATGCCGTCAATCGTCAGTTTTGGATTGATTTGCCTTCTCACCCTGGCTATGGTCTGCATCAGCTGGGTCATTCCTTTGGCAGGCAGATAATGGGCCTGGACAGGGATAATCACGCTGTCCGCGGCGGCCAGAGCGTTGATGGTCATCATGCCGAGAGAGGGCATACAGTCGATCAAGATATAATCGTACTTTTGCTTAACGGTGTTAATGTAGCTTCGCAACACTATTTCCCGACTCATGGTATTAACCAGCGAAACCTCAATCGCAGATAGTTCGATGTTTCCCGGCATAAGGTCAACGCCTTCCGCTTGGTGCAATATGCCTTCGTCAGAATCAAACCTCTCCTCAGTCATGACTTTTGTGAGGATTGTTGCCAAGGTTACGGGTAAATTGTCCGGCTGATGAAAGCCCAAGGAATCCGTTAGGTTACCTTGGGCGTCTGCGTCAACCAGCAGCACTTTTTTACCTTGGACTGAGAGGCCGATTCCAAGGTTCACCGCCGTCGTCGTTTTTCCGACGCCGCCCTTTTGGTTAGCAAGGGCGATTACTTTGGACATATTGTTTCCTCCTCGTATAATTGATTTAGTTCCACCCCACGAGTCCAAAAAACTAATGGAACGTGGGGTATTTAAATGACCATAGAAAACTGGAAATTCAGTTAGTATGGTTAACATCAACAAGATGCGCG